>QIJL01000001.1 GCA_003232435.1 Flavobacteriales bacterium
TACTTGCTATTCTCGGTATATGGGCTTTTTCGGTATTCAACTCGGACTCAAAAAGCCAGCCGTCTCCTATGCAAGAAGCTGACACAGTGGAGGTAAAGGGCCCTGTTGTTTTGGACGAGGCAGAAATGGATCCTCCAAAAGAGAACAAAGTTCTTTCTAATCTAGTAGTCGGTGACGTTCATGATGGAGGATTTGTTTTTGAAATCGACGACGAAGGCAAAACAGGTAAAATCGCACATTTCGATGATGCAGGACCAATGCCATGGAAAGATGCTATGAAAATTGATGAAAAATTAGGCGAAGGATGGCGATTGCCTACTTTCGATGAATTGCGACTGATGCAAAAGATCATAGGGCAAGGTGCGACGAATAACGGTGAATTTGCCGGTGGACTCTATTGGAGCGCTACACCTTACGATGAAAACCAAGCACGACTGGTACGGTTTCGTGATGGCAACACGTCTTATCATTATAATAGTGGAGGGACACACCGAAAATTTTTGGTTCGGGCAATTCGGGATTTTAGTCGATAACCGGCCGAACTATCTAGCCTACCAGCGACTGTGGGCACGAGCGTGACGCTCGCGCCAGCATCATATGGAGACTATTTAATCTTTTTGACGCCGACTATCTTTTCGCTTTCCCTAGAAACTTCTAATCGATTCCTTAAACTTCTCCCCATTCCTTTCCATTTGACAAGCATAATATCGTTTTGTTGTAAAGAGATGCCTTCCCCAAAACTAAAGGCATCCGCACCGAAAAAATGGATATGGGCTTGGCCTGCGATGCGATGGTTGTCATATTTAAAATGATGGTATTCCAGATTTTCCAAACTGTGGGACATGTTGGCTTCGCCAGTTCTGATTTCCTTTTCCCAAAGAACATTATCATTTCTCAACACCTGAACTTTTCCAGAAATATCTTTGAAATTATCGGTTATGACCAATTCAGGTCCGAGTGAGCAATTGCGAATTTTGGAAGGTGCCAAATACAGATAATTTTTTCGCTCCATCACATGATCTGAAAATTCATTCGCGGTGGCGAAACCGATTCGCCATGGTTTTCCGTTTTTATCATTTAGATATATTCCCGCTATTTCGGGTTCTTCACCACCATCGTTTCCATAGGGGGGAATTTCCAAAACCTCACCATGCGCTCTTAAAATAGAGCCATTTCCCTTATAAAACCATTCGGGCTGTACGCCGATTTCTCCTTTTTGAGGATGTCCGCCTTCGACACCCATCAAGTAAATTTTCATACTATCGGTCAATTCGCTTTCGGCCTTGGCCTCGTGCATTTTATTCCGGTTCTCTGCACTGGCCTTATGGGTCAATCCGGTTCCTGCCAACATTAATTTGCTCACATCATCGGGGTGATCAAAGGCCGGCAATAATTTCCATTCGGAGTTTCCTTCGTAAACAGCATCATATTCCAAAGAAATATCCGACAGGTTTTCCTGAACAAGTAAAGTCAGTATGCCGTCATTTTCAGTGGCTTTGGTTGCCAGGTCATATATAGAAGTAAAATTATTTAATAGCCTTAGCTGAGGTTCTTCGACTAGGGCTACCTTTCGGCCTTGCTCCTTATGGATTATTTGAACTAACCTCATTTCCTTGCCTTCACTTTTTTGGAATTTGGAATTTGGTACTTGGGATTTTCAAGCCTAGATTTTTACCTGACAATTTTGCGCTGAGGACTTATAAATCGCTTCGACTACGCGAATATCGCATAGACCTTCTTCTCCTGGAACGATCAAATCGGTGCCGTTTATCAGAGCCAGCGCATCATCATCCATCTGCTTGGCTTGTTGGTTTTCCATCGGAAAGTTGATTATTGTGCCGTCCGACATACTTCCGTTATTACCACCATATGAGGAGTGAGGCTCCATTTGCAGCGAACCTTTTTCATAGGTGACCTTTAAATAATTCATCTTCATTCCGAAACTGGTGTGGCAGGCGGCTCGGGCACCACTTGGGAATTCCAATTGAAACATAGCGGACTCCTCAACCTCGTGATAAATTTTTGGCCTTGTAGTAAAGGTCTGTGCCAATACGGAAATAGGTTCTTCGCCAGTGGCCAAACGAGCCCCTTGAATGGCATAAACACCCATATCACCCATGACACCGCCTCCCATGGCCTTTTTCTGTTTCCAATGGGCGGTGCGACCATCAAAATAGCCAGCGGCCGAAGTGACCATTCTTACTTTTCCGAAGGGTTGCTCTTTTGCAACATTCATATAAGCCTGAATATTGGGATCGTGTTGACAGCGATATCCGATCGACAATTTCACTTTATTGTTCTTGCAGGCCTTGATCATGGCTTCACAATCTGAAACCGAAGGCGCCATGGGTTTTTCACACCAAACATGCTTGCCGGCTTTTGCCGCGCGAATAGTATATTCTGCATGCATCGATGGCGGAAGTACTACATATACCACATCGATATCAGGATTGTTGGCAATATTGTCAAAATTTTCGTAGTCGTAGATATTCTTGTCTTCGATGCCATATTTCTCCTTCCAAACAGGAATTTTTTCGGGGCTTCCGGTTACAATTCCTTTAAACTCACAATTATTGGTCAATAGCAGGGCAGGGGCAAGAAGATCGGTACTGTAATAGCCAAGGCCGACCAAGGCGATTCCCAATTTTGCTTTTTTGGGTCTTGTTCCGCAGAATACCATATTGGGCACAATTGCAGTGGAGGCGGCCATGATCCCCGCCTGTTTGATGAAGGTTCTTCTTTGTTTTTCCATTTTAATCGAATTGAACGGAAAAATTACAACAAGAAGTTGAACAAGCCAAATTTGGCATTTATCCGAAGTTCTATCGGAATAAATATAAAAAAAGCGCACGGATCGCCATTGCTACTAGCCCGTACGCCTCAAACTGAAAAATCGAACACTAAGCCGTAATGATATTGTGAACGTTTAGCACGATTGGTTCAACTTCGCCATCAGTATGTTTTTGGAGAATCGCCCCGAAGATTTCGGCAAACTTAATGAACGCCTCCTCCGATTCCCATACACCGGTTACAGGGCAGGAAAGGAAAACTCAAGATGAGTTCAATGGATATAAGAAGTTCTTCGAATACTTGGGAGTTATTTATTTTTTATGCAACGAACGCTAAACCCGTGATCCTTATGGTAGCTCGTGGAATACACAATATTATCATTGCGGTACAGCTCAAATGTATAAGCCTCGTTATCAGTACTTTCTGTAGAAGTCCAAAATATGGTATCGCTACCTAAAGCGTGAGATTCTCCATCATTATGATCGCGATGACCAGCAAGTAGTACTGAAAATCCACTTGTATTCGTACCCGACCCTTGCCCAATGGCTTTTAATGCATTGCCAGAACCTCCAACTCCGTTTATTAAAATTTCAAACTCTTCTTTGGTCGGTATATGCCAACCTTCTGGGCAAAGCCCTTGTGCTCCTTCAGTAGAAACGTACTGTATTATTTCGTTCCATTGGTATAAGCTGCCATATATTGAACAGTTATTTCTATCGTTTGCATAACAAAATTTTTCTGTTATATTATTGTTCATTTGGTTATCGTTTATACTGTTGCGAACAAGCAATTCCCCAATATCTAAATTTTCTTTAAACCACCATTGTTCGCCAATTTTAACAGTACCGTAAATTTTACCATCATAAGACACAGAACTCGAATCTGAAGTAATATTCATTGAATTTTCATTAAAGGACTCTAGATTTTCACTTTTGCAGCCGAAAATCAATAAAATCAAACTAATTGTCACAATCGAAATTCTTTTCATAGTGTAGCTTTATTTTCTTGCTGATATTGCGCAAGATCGATCGTCTTTGTCAGCATAGTGTCATCGCTGTTCTCTTGAGGAAGACGCGCGCACAATCGCGCCTTAGATTAATGACAAAGGTAGTTAATATGGTTACAGCATCCTTAATTTTGGTTCTATTTCGAATTGAGTGAGTAGTACAAAACCTGCCTCTGTCAGGCCCGCCTGAACGACGAAGTCGGGCAGGTCGGTGTTCGACATTCGACATTTTTAAAAGAAAAAGGAACAACGAATAACGAATATCGAACTGCAGAATATAGAATACTTCGACAAGGCCCAGTACAGGCACTTCGACATTCGGTGTTCAACATTAGATATTCGATATTTTCAAAAGAGAGTGGTAGATTGACAATAGAGCATTTTATCTTTACCCACTATAAACAGCATGGAACCTTAATTTTTATGGCTTCTAAATACCGGCTTTACTTTTTCTTATGTTGCCATAACCAAACATGACACCAGTTGCAGTTCATTCCTAAAAATATGGTATTCTACATGTACGTACATTCAAATATGCGGGGGAAGAATAATCGAATTACGGCATGGAAGTCGATGTGCGCGTAGAGGAACCAATTATGGCAAGCGGCTAGTAGTTTAAATATAACTATAATAGCCTTCATTTTACAGCTAAATGATACCGAATAGGGGCTTTTATTGTCAGAATATACCCAAACAGTTATCTAAGCTCATTTTGCGCCAAAATGGTATTGAATTGTAGTGCCACCCAGAGATTGGGTCGACTCTTAGGTGGAATAGTATAGAATATTGAAGGCTTATTTCTTCACATTGATCAAGACCGCCTCACAACTTTTCAGATCGGAGTTCAGAATGATATTTTCAGAGGTCTCCCCATCGACTATTTCAATGGATACTGTATTCGGAGGGTACTTTCCTAGGTTGTTAGCATATAGGAACAAGTCGTTCGGTTTTGAAGGATCTAAGGTCAGTTCGATTTTCTTCTTGTAGTATTCCAAAGAATATTTCGAGATAACGGCTTCGCCATTAAGGTATATGGAAACAATGTCGCCGTCTTTTCTACTATGGTCCCAAATGTTGATACTGATTTTATTGCTGCTCACAGACATCTCATTGACATAGTTCAATTTGCGCCCATCAAAAGTATCTCGGACCACAGGTTTTTCGACCACTATTTCAGTGGGAGCCTTTTCGGGTCGAGGCATTTTGTTTATGGTGAAAAAGGGAGTTGCGGACTTGGCAATGCTGTATTTGTCATCAGGAAACATTTCGATTGCGATTACCCGGTAGTTATTGCCAGATTGCAGCCCACCGCTTATATCCACAAGGTCTGCATAACCCTTGTTCTCGAATATACCTAGCTCTTGTACCACCATATCATCTTTTGATAGGTAGAATTTTATGGTCTTGTTCGCAGGGATATTCTTCGTAGTCCATTTCAATTCAACATGGCTGGGTGCATTCCATATGGTACCGCTGGTGGGATAGTTTATTTTGATCGAGGTTTTTAAAGCGTAGTCGATCAACTCGATATTTGGCAATACACAATTACCATCATTTGCCTGAAGTTGGGTGTTCGAAAAACAAGTGATTCCCAGAAAAAGTAAAAACAGTTGCTTCATTGAATTGTTCGGTTACTCGAATGTAACCATGGATTAAACGAAAAACCATACACCATATTGTAGAGAAGGAGTTTGAAAATATTGATTTTGAGTGAATTAAAAAAAGCCGTCGGGGCCGAGAATCAAAAATTCCCGACCAGCCCGACAACTTTAAATTGTCAAAACTCTGCAATGTTTTTAAGGCAATATTCAGAAAAAAAGAATATATAAAGACCAGCAAAAACAAAATCCGCAGAATGAATAAACCAGGTAATCATTAATTGAAGTCTTATCTTCCATAACATTTGGGTTTATATATAAAACCGAAAATGCAGGTCAAAAAGATTATCGATCTTTGTAAAGGAGAAATACTCGATTTGAGGTTCGAAGTACCGTTGTATGGTTTTTTTGATCTATAAAAAGAAAATGAGAAATCTCCCTAAACCTTGTTATATGGCACTTAATCGATGAACGGATACTTGAAAAAACAAGGTTTAACCCATTACTTTTTTTAAAGCAATGCCAAATTGTTCGACTTGCTCAGTAGTTCCGGTGCTGATTCTTGCCCAATTCGTGAAGGGTGGAAATGGTCTGCCAATAATCACACCTTCGTTATGCATATCATTAATTAGACCGTTGATAGGCCGCCCAGATTTGAAAAAGACGAAATTGGTATGCGATTTCACATATTCGAGATTCAGGTCGGTAAGCGTCTTGTAAATGTGGTCTTTTGTCTCTTTGGTCTTTAGAATTGAAAATTTGTAGAATTCGTCGTCCAGCAAGGCCTCTTTGGCAGCAGCGATTGCCAATATATTGGTTCTTGCCATGACACTACTTTTCAAACGTTCAGCTATATCAGGTCGAGTTACCAAATAACCGATACGTAGTCCGGCCATACCGTATACTTTTGAAAAAGTTTTGGATACGACCACATTCTTCCCTTTTTTAACGAGTTCTATCATAGAAGGGTAATCGGGTTCGGTAATAAAGTCATAATAGGCTTCATCACTGAAAACGACGGCTTTTTCACTTACGGAGCTACAGAAGTCGTGTAACTTGTTTTTTTCAATAATAGTCCCTGTAGGATTGTTAGGATTGCAGATATAGATGAGTCTTGTTTTATTGGTTATTCGCTTTCCCATTGCCTTGAGATCATGGTTCATGTCGGCATCGACGGGAACTCGGTGTACGTAGGCTCCATGAGCCTCCGCATATCGAAGTATCTGTTGAAAAGTAGGGTCCGCAGCAATGATTTCTCCACCTGCCATGCCGTAAACTAGCCCCGTAGCACATAGACCCTCACCAGATCCACCGGTAACCACTATATGGTCTTTGGCAACCCCTTCTTTTTCAGCAATTGCCTCAACGAGTGATTTTAAGTATTGAAAGGGGTATCTACAGGCTTCATCAAATGTATCTGTTATAACCTGACGTACTCTTTTCGAAGGACCATATGGGTTCTCATTAGAACTAAGCCGTATCAGCCCGTCTTTTGGATTAGGTTTTGCAGCTTGTTCTATCGCCAATCCTTCGAATCCGCCCAAAAGGGCAAATCCGCCTGACAATCCAATGGTTTTTAACCATTGTCTCCTATCTACGTTTCTCATAATTTAAAATTATGGGAGAGAAGATACGAATTATTGTAAAGTGATTTGAAAAAAGAAATTTGAACGCTCGCCTAGAAAAATCGGTTTATTACAAATCTAAGAATAACATTCCAACAATCGAACTCGCTAAAGTTGAAACTCTTCATTGTTGCGATCCTCTTTTTCAAGCTTCGATTTAGAGAAAGCATCTTTGAGAATATAGGCGGCAACGATTAAGATACCAAGTACCAAGAGAGGTATGGCAAAACGCCATTGAAGAATATTCAAAAGGCTTCCTGCAATGATGGCCAGCGTTCCGGCTACCATGGCGCAATTCCAGATGATTTGCGTTATACTATTTCTCGCCCTTCTATCTTCATCTAAAAAGTAGGCCGTTCCTTCTAAAAAGAACCATGTTAAGAAAGACACTGCAATCGCAATTTGAAAGACAATTGTATAGGGAAATTCCATGATGCGAAATATGCCGTTTGCCGTCCAAAATACTACCAAGACCAATTTTACATAATCTACAAATCGCTTTTCTTTCTTTTTCCAAAAACGAATACAATAAAGAATACCGATTCCAAAAAAAGAAGTCAGAAGCACCTCGCTTGCATAGGGCCACTGCAATACACGCATTAGAATACCTGCCAAGAACAAGGCGATTAAGACTCTGAGCGGAGTGCGTAAAATTTTCTTTGCGAATGCCATAGTCCTTATTATAAATTAGATAGCCTTGATATTAGCACGTAATCCTTCCATGATCCCCAGTATATTATCTACGGTATCTTTGAGATAATAGGTTACGAGGTCGTGTGGAATTCGAATTGTTGTAAAACCGTTTTTGAACGAATGCATTGCCTCTTCCAGGTCATTAATCGCCTGTTCATGGGTCAGCATGTGATATTCCGTATCAATTTCGATATTCAGTTTTACACGGGATATTGCTATATCGATAGATTTTTTTCCGTCCCACCATTCTAACATGGCATTGACACCGGCCTCTTTCAGTCCGTAGTACAGTTGAATGGCCTCGCCGGGGGTCTCGTGTTTTTCTTGAATCCCAAGCATTAGATCCGTGTGCCGATCGCACAACTCCACTTCGAAAATATCCATAGAGTTTTTATGATCTATATAGCTAAGTTCTTTATTACATTCCAAGCATTTCATTAATTAGTCAATTAAGATTCGGGATTATTATAACCCTGTATTTTACGGGATATTATAAACCATCGACGTATGACACCCCACTTTTAGATGAACTGCATTTTTTTAGATGAACTGCATTCATCCGTGTTAAAACCGATGTCAAATAATCTTTGTTGAAGCGTCTCGATATCGACCTTAACATTTATATTTACCGAATAGCCTAAAACGTAGTATGTTCAAAAAAATCGGCCCGGGAGTTTTAGTGGCGGCGGCCTTTATTGGTCCTGGCACGGTTACCGCATGCACCTTGGCAGGCGTAGATTTTGGTTTTGCGCTTCTTTGGGCCATGTTGGTGTCTATAATAGCTACCATAGTCTTGCAAGAGATGGCCGCTCGATTGGGCATCATCACCCAGCAAGGTTTAGCCGATGTAATCAAACAGGAACTTACCGTTAAATGGATCCGATACTTGGTATTGGGTACTATTCTTGCTGCAATAGTAATGGGCAATGCTGCTTATGAGGCGGGCAACATCGGTGGAGCCGTTTTAGGGCTTGAGGCTTTATTCGGAGAAGCTTATTCTTCTATTTATCCATGGATTATAGGACTGTGTGCTTTTATATTATTATATATAGGAAACTACAAACTACTCGAAAAGGTACTGGTTTCCCTTGTACTTATTATGAGCCTTTCGTTTTTGTTGACGGCTGTCATTACAAAACCTGACCTGACGGAAGTTTTAAAGGGAATGTTTGTTCCATCTACTCCGTCGGGGAGTCTCTTGACTATTATCGCCTTGGTGGGCACTACAGTAGTACCCTATAATCTATTCTTGCATGCCTCACTGGTCAGTGAGAAATGGAAGTCACCCGATAATCTTGGAGATGCCCGGCGCGATACTATAATCGCGATCGCCCTAGGCGGAATCGTCTCCATGGCCATTATTGTAGTGGCTTCTAGCACTTCTGGCGAAAACGTCTCCAATGTCATGGATTTGGCCAAGGGTCTTGAGCCTTTATACGGCGATTGGGCCAAATATTTTATGGGCATCGGACTTTTCGCTGCGGGAGTAACCTCTGCAATTACGGCTCCTTTGGCGGCCGCCTATGTCGTTAATAGTTGTTTTGGATGGAAGGCCTCACTGAAGAATATGAAGTTCAAGGCCGTCTGGATGATTATTTTATTTCTTGGTGTTTTCTTTATGACGTTCAATATTAAGCCCATCGAGGTCATCAAATTTGCCCAGATTGCCAATGGAATATTATTACCGATAATAGCAATATTTCTGTTTTGGGTGGTTAACCGGACATCGGTGATGGGGAGTTTTAAAAATACCCTTTTACAGAATATTTTAGGTTCGGTCATTATAGTATTAGCAATAGTTTTAGGAATTAAAGGAATTATGACAGTTTTAGGAATGTTATGACAGATGATTTATTTATTGACATTAATTGTGATGTAGGAGAAGGTATAGGCAACGAGGTCCAGCTAATGCCCTTTATGAGTTCTTGTAATATTGCCTGTGGTGGTCATGCCGGCGACCAAGGGTCAATGCTGGAAGTCGCCAAATTGGCGAAAAAATTCTCGGTCAAAGTGGGAGCCCATCCATCTTATCCTGATCCCGAAAATTTCGGGAGGGTTTCAATGAAGATCCAGAATTCGCGCTTAGTCGAAAGTATTCAAAACCAAATGTCCTCTTTCGAATCAATTTTAAAAGAGCAAGGTATCGTCTTAAATCATATTAAAGCCCACGGGGCCCTATACAACGATATACGTAGAGACTCCGATTTGGCGAGAACTTTTCTCAAGTCTATTGATGGTTTTAAGGATACCGCCTTGTTGTACGTTCCTTATGGCTCGGCCATAGAAGAAGAGGCTCATAGACGGGGTTTTTCAACAAAAAGGGAGGCTTTTGCCGATCGAAATTACAATCTTGATTTGAGTTTGGTGTCAAGACAGCGAGTCGATGCAGTGATTACCAGCCCCGAAGAAGTTCTGGAAAACCTTCTGAGGATGGTTAAGGAGAAGCATATTCTGACTAAAGAGGGTATTAAAGTATACATTCAGGCCGACACATTTTGCATTCATGGCGATACCCCCTCGGCTTTTGAAATATTGAACTACCTTTCAACGGAACTGCCAAAAGTGAAAATTCATATTAAAAAGTAATGTCTTACTCCATTTCGATACGACCCTATGGAATTCATGCCGTTTTGGTGGAATGGCCGAATGAGGTCGATGAAACTATCTTGGAAGATATTTTGCAATTTTACCGTCATTTGAGAACCCATTGTCTTAAAAAAACAAGTTGGGAGATGATACCAGCCTACAATTCTCTTACCCTTGTTCAGAACGATTCCGTAGTTGATTTTAAAACCTTTAGTGCTAAGCTGAAAAAATGGTATGATGAAAAATCGGAAACACTTTCTGAACAACGATTTTTGTGGAGACTGCCCGTATGTTACGATCTGGATTTCGGCATTGATCTCAAAGAAGTATCTGAAAGTTTGCAGCTGCCCATAAACGAAATAATAAAACAGCACACTGAAAATACATATCGAGTCTTCGGGATTGGTTTTTTACCGGGTTTTATGTATTTAGGAGGATTACCAAGTTCGCTTGAACTTCCGCGAAAAACAACACCAAGACTAAAAGTCGCAAAAGGTGCTGTAGGCCTTGCGGCAAAGCAAACAGGAATTTATCCCCAAGAATCGCCTGGTGGTTGGAATATCATCGGTAATTGTTCGGTTTCGATTTTCGAAGCGAAACAAGAGAAACCTTGTCTGGTAAATGTGGGTGATCAGATCCAATTTTATTCGATTTCCAGAGCTGAATACGACTTACATAAGATAGAAGGCGAGGTCGGAATCTATAAGGTAGAAAAAATGAAAATAGATGCTTAGACTATTGAAATCAGGATATTATTCCTCGATTCAGGACCGAGGCAGGTATGGTTATCGTGACAAAGGCGTACCCATTTCGGGAGCAATGGATAACCGCGCCATTGAAAAAGCAAACGGTCTTCTCGAAAACGATGAAGGTGATGCCGTCTTAGAAATAACTATGACCGGGCCGACCATCGAATTCGAAGAAAAAACCTACATCGTTTTGACCGGAGCCTCGATGTCGGCTACCTTGAACAACCAGCCGATTACCAACTACAAAGTTTATAAAATTGCCATTGGAGATATACTTTCGTACGGTAGACTTGAGAACGGATTTAGAAGTTATCTGGCCATAAAAAATGGCTTTACCTCGGAAAAAATATTGGGAAGCCGATCATATTCAAAGGCCATTACAAAAGCCATCTTTTTAAAGGATAGAAGCGTACTTCCCTATGATTCATGCACCTCTTTTAAGCCCTTGATTTCAGAGATTAAGATTGATTCCTATTTTGAGGAGACCGTTTTAGAAGGTGCAAAGGGTCCTGAATACGATATATTAGATGATCGGCAGTTAGAAAAAATATTCGGCAATGACTTTTCTATTGCCAAAGAAAATAATAGAATGGCCTATCAACTAGCTGAAACTATAAATGGTCATAGTAGGTCAATGTTGACCTCGGCCACTCTTCCGGGTACAATGCAGTTAACTCCTGCGGGTAAATTGATTATTCTGATGAAGGATGGGCAGACAACGGGTGGTTATCCACGTATACTTCAATTGACCGATCTTTCAATTTCGATTTTGGCACAAAAAAAATACCGAGATCTGATTTCCTTCAAGCTCATTTGAGACTCAAGTCCACTTATTTACAACCTTAGCAAGATAGCCAACAGCATTTGAACTATAAGTTTTTATGTATCCTTCTGGGGGAAAATCCCTCGCCTTTAGGCGAAGACTTTAGTATTTTTGCATACGCCATACGCCAGTTCGTCTAAAAACCACCGTTTAATTTTAAGTTGTGTGTAAATTTAAGCCCATTTAGGGAGTTTTGATTAATTGACATATTGAATTTATAATAAAATGAAGAACCTTTAAAACGGCTTATTTGGGTTCCTATTAGATTTTTTATGGTCAAACAACCAAAGACAGGCATCCTTAGATACTTTGTCAGTGTCTGTAAGCCGATAATATTTATTAGCCTTCTAAGATTGTAGGCCGTAAACATCAGGCCAACATCGGCACTTGCCCTATCCATACCTTTTTTGGTTATGATGTGATCAAAGCCCCATTGCCGTTTTATAGTACCATAAGGATGCTCCACAATAGCTTGTCGTTGGCGGTAGTAATCTTTGTTCTTCTCAATTCTATCTTTATTTTGGTCAATGTAATCTTGGTATTCACTTCGTTGAACACCTTTGCCGTATTTAGCTTTAGAACATTGTTCTTTGACATGACATTGCATACAGGCTTTGGTGGTGTATCGTTTAAACAGATAGGTTTTAGCTTTGTGCCAAGTACCGGGGGAGGTAAGTCTGTTTCCCTGTGGACACACATAACAATCCTCTTTTTCAAGGTAGGTGAACTTCTCAACATTATATGCCGGGTCTGGAGCTTGTGCCGCTACAGTTGGAATAGCGACCATTACATCAATGGCCAGATCACTGGCCGCTTTAAATTCACTGCCCGTATGGTATCCTTTGTCGTAAAGCGCGGTAAATCCAGTACTTCTTAAAATAGTTTTAGAGCACCGTAACATATTGCCCATTGCTTTACTATCGTTGGTATTGGTGACCTTGTAATCTATGGGCAGACAATGTTCGGCATCTACGGTAGTCTGTACATTGTAAGCCACCTCCGTAATATTATTGCGCATGATCATTTGGCGGCTTTGAGGGTCTGATGTTGAAACCTGTGTTTCACCCGTTTCTTTTAATTGTTTCCCGATGCGTTTGTAATTCTCTTTGCGGAGTCTATGTTTTTCTATTTCTTGGCTTATTTGGTCTTTAGCATCACTATCCGCAGTAGCCAATGCTTTGCTATGTTCTTCGGTCTTGTGATCGATGTAGGCAATATGACGATCTATTTTCTTAAGGTTGAAATTATTTTTTTTACTGTTCTGCGCCCGAAGCTTGGTGCTGTCGCCCGCGATCAGTACCCCGCCTATAAGGCCGAAGTTCCTTGCGATGGTCACTGTGGCGCGAAAGACCTTTTTGATGGCCTTGGGGTTGTCCCTGCGGAAATTACTGATGGTATTGTGGTCCGGGGCGAGGCCTTCGAGCAGCCACATCACCTCGATGTTCCGCTTGCACTCCTTTTCAAGGCTCCTGCTGGAGCGTACCCTGTTCATGTATCCGTAGATGTAGAGTTTGAGCAGGGCGGCGGGATCATAGGCCGGCCTACCGTTTTCCGGGAAATGTACCTTGAATCCCAGTTTTTCCATATCAAGACCGTTCACGAACATATCTACGGCCCTTACGGTGTTTTCGTTCTCTATGGTGTCCTCCAACGATATGGGAAAGAGGGAGGACTGCCTACGGTCTTTTCCTTCTATATATTTCATATCCTTAAATTACGATCTAATGGCTTGATAGTCAATATCTAGACCTAAAAGTAATCAACAGGGTTATCAAGAAAAGAGAGGTTTTTAGACAGTCTGACGGTTAGTATATGAAAAGTAGGCGATTTCGAAGCACGAAACTTTCGGTTAAGCACAAAGTTTGATACGAGCAACAAGCCTTGAATTTAGTACTGTTTCGCCTATTTTTTATATACATTGTTATAGCCTTTTTCCCTTTACAGCACATTGCTTTTTCCTAAATTACAATTCTTACAAAGTGTTTCTAAATTTTCAATTTCAGTTTCTCCTCCTTTACTCCAAGGTGTAATGTGGTCAACGTGTAATACAACATTTGGGTCTTTCGCTGGTGACCGCCCACATTTATTGCAAGAAAAATTATCTCTTTGCAATATGGTGAACCTTAGTCGTAGATTAATATTCCTTGTAGTTCTTTTGCGTTTAACTTCTTTCTTTGGTTTAGTCGTCTTTGAGTTTGTAATTGGAATTAATTCAGAGTTGCTTTCTTCTTCTTTAACAACAGTTTCTTCTTCATT
>QIJL01000223.1 GCA_003232435.1 Flavobacteriales bacterium
CCGGATCATATGCATGCAATTATTGCTATCCCCTTTATGCGTGAAAAAAAACACGCCTATGTTGAAAAGCCACTAACGCACAACATCAACGAGGCTAGAATGATGACGAACATTGCCAAAGAAAATGGCATTGTCACCCAAATGGGAAATCAAGGCGCTTCAAGTGATGGAAGTCGTGAGGCAAAAGAATGGATACAATCTGGCATAATCGGAAAAGTCAACAAAGTAGATTGCTGGACGAACAGACCCGTGTGGCCTCAGGGAGTGCCTATGCCCACGGAAAAACATCCAATTCCGGAAGGATTGGACTGGGACCTTTGGCTTGGAACGGCGGAAATGAGAGATTATAATGACGCCTATCTTCCATTCAAATGGAGAGGTTTCTGGGATTTCGGAACAGGGGCACTTGGCGATATGGGATGCCACATTATGGAAACCCCATTTGGAGTATTGGATTTAGGCTACCCAACGGAAGCTGAAGCGAGTTGTACGACCAACTGGGTAGGTGATTTTGTTGAAGCCGACTATAGCCAATCATGCCCAGCCTCTTCGATTGTACGTTTGAAATTCAATACTGCAGAGCATGGCGATATTGCGTTGAACTGGTACGATGGCGGCTTGATGCCTGATCTACCAGACGAACTTGCTGATGGTGAAACTATCGGTGACGGCGGTGGTGGAACAGTATTCTATGGCACGAAAGGCATTTTGGTGGCTGATACCTATTCTCGCAATGCACGGTTGTTGCCCAGTAAAAACAAAGACTTGTTCAATACGCCCAAACCCTACCTTAAAAGAATCGAGGGCGATACAGGAGGACACCAGCGCAATTTTGTCGAAGGCTGTTTGAATGGAGTGGAAACTTCTTCTGATTTCAAACGTTCAGGCCCCTTGACCGAGGCAGTGCTAATGGGTAATTTGGCCATTAAGGCCTTTCAGTACAAATCATTCAAACCAGGTAAGAAGGCCGGTGATTGGGATCCTTTCGAATATCCTGGCCGAAGAAAGATACTTTGGGATGGTGATAATATGAAGGTCACCAATTGGGACAAAGCCAATGAATGGGTAAAAGGCAATTACCGTAAGGGTTGGGAATTGACCTAAGTTACCAAATATGCAGCCTCCCTTCTTGTTTTAGAAAGGAGGCTTTTCTATTCAGCGCAAAATCCTCATTAAAAAGCATATCCGGCCGAAACCTGAAAGACATTATTCTGACTGCTTCCGTTAAGGTTTGGGTCGTTATGGATATTCACGATGCCTTTGTTATAGCGGATTCCCACAAATAAACTGCTTCCAATATTATATGACGCACCTATGCCAATGGCAATATCCAAGTTTTTAAAGTCCTCTTTATTTGCATTGGTCGAAAGTAAAAATCCTGCCAGGGGGGTGTCCGGCTTCAGCACTTAGGCCTTTAATGAAGTAATATTTAACCATTAGCGGAAGATTCACATAATCCAATTTCAAATTATTGCCTGACGAATTGAATGCCCAATTGCTTCCTTAAGACGAATACAGTAATTCTGGTTTTAGTATTTAATGTTACCCACATTAATACCAAGAGGCCAGAAAAGTCAACATTGACTATCAAAATGTTTTCAGCTTTTTATTCAGATGTTTCCGTTCAAGTTCATTTTGGGTAAGTGCAATGGCATTTTTGAGAGCTTCTTTTGAAGCTTTTGAATTTTTGAGGTCTGCCAAAAGCTCGGCTTTTATAGCATAAAATAAAGCGTTGCCCAAGAAGTAAGGGCTTTTCACAAAGTCATTAAGTTCAGCCAAAGCCATTTTCGCACCATACACTTTATGAAATGGCACTATTCGATTCAATTGTATTATCGGGGAGTACTGTCGCTCTAATTGCAAATCATATAGTCTAAGAATGGCTTTCCAATCGGTATCTTCAAAATTCATCGCCGAACAATGAAAGTAGGAAACCGCAGCCTGTAAATGGTAATCGGAAAGTGCAGTTTTGACAGCCGCCCGGTCTAAGTGCTGCATACCAATTTGAATCAGTTCTTTATCATAAAGTTTTCGGTCTTGATGTTCCAGGTCGACCATTTCGCCACTTGAATCGATTCTCGCCTCAAATCTAGAGGTATGAAAATACATCAACGCAATCAGCGCATGCACTTCTGGTTGGTTGCAGTATTTATTGCCAGCCAAAAGTAGCGCCAAGCGAATGGCTTCAATACAAATATCTTTCTTGATCAATACTTCCCCTGAACTTGAGGCGTATCCCTCGGAAAACATTAAATAGATGACTTTCAGTACTATTGTCAATCTAGATTTCAAGCCTATTTCAATGGGGCTTTCAAGCGTCTTTACATTGTCTTTCAATCTTTTTTTGGCCCTAGTAAAAGATTTGGCAACAGTCTCTTCTTTCTTGAGCATCGCCTTGGCAATCTCGGTATTGCCAAAACCACCTATCAACTTCAGACTAAGGATAATCTGATATTCTTGCGATAGGGAAGGGTGGCAACAGGCAAAGATCATTTTTAATTGACTATCGTTGATGGTGTCGTTCAGTTGAACTTCTTCCTGAACCGATAATTCTCTTTCAAATTTGAAGTCGGCATCTTCGTGGATCATTTTGTTGTCTTTTCGAAGCCTATCGATCAATTGATTTTTGGCAACGCGCAACAACCAAGCTGTGGGATTCTTCGGAGGTTCCTTATATCCCCAAACCTGCATCGCTTTTATCAATGCCTCTTGCACCGCATCTTCTATTCGCTCTATATGAGAGGGGCCAAATCTGTAGGTCAGAAGCGAAATCATCTTGCCATATTCATGTCTGAATATATTCTCTACCAAGGCTCCGTTCTTTGAATGCTCCATAAGCTAAAAATAAAAAGTCCGATAATATTATCGGACTTTCTTGTTCTTTTCGCGGTCGATTACATATCCATCGACATGATTTCCCGTACCTCAACGTTGCCGTTGTGCTCGAAAATCGGACAGCCTTTCGAAATCTCGACGGCTTCTTCCAAGCCATCCGCTGTAACGATTAAATATCCGCCAACAACTTCCGCTCCTTCTGCAAAGGGTCCATCGGTAATTACATCGCCTGCATTTTCGACTACCTTGCCATCTCCTGACAATGGAAGGCCATCTACCAGTTTTCCTTGTTCTTTAAGGCCACCCATCCAAGCGCCCCATTTTTGCATATGGGCTTGAACCACTTCGGGTGGTTGCTGCTTCCATTCCGCGTCTCCTCCTCTAAATAAATACAAAAAATTGCTCATGCTATTGTTTTTTAAATGTTATACGACCATATGACGTGCGAAAAAATACAAAATGGACAATCCATCAAAATAATTTCATTTGCCCATGTTTGTATTGCTCGTGCAATTTGTTATTCAATTTAGGAAAAATCTTTCCACGAAAATGCCTGTGCCTCGCCAATTTTGCCAAGTCGTGAATCTGGGTCGCGATTCTTCCCTCGCCCCGATTCCTAATTCCGAATCGGCTATCGTTCAATGTACCGCTGTGACATTCCTGAATTTGATGCAGCACTTTTTCGGCTTTGGCCGGCATGGCTTTCTTGATCCAATCGGTAAAAATCTGACCTATAGCTCCGTTGAGATGAACTAGAGTGAAAGCAAAAGAAACAGCTCCATTATCTGAAACCGCTTTGGCAAGGTTCATAATTTCATGACTGTTGATACCAGGAATAATAGGGGCCAACATTGCGTTAACCGGAATATCATTTTCCGTAAGCATTCGAATTGTTTCCAAACGTTTCTTTATCGTCACCGTTCTAGGTTCTAGAATTCTTCTGGTTTCTTCAGATAAAGAGGTGACCGAAACATTTACGCCTATCAATCTATCTTTTGTCAATTCTTTAAGAATATCCAAATCACGTAATATCAAAGAATTCTTGGTTATAATACCAACAGGGTGTCGGTACTTATGAAAAACCTCTAAACAAGAACGAGTGATCTTAAACTTTTTTTCTGCAGGTTGGTAGCAATCAGTGTTTCCGGAAAGTACGATGGTGCGGGCCTTCCATCTTTTGCTTTTTATTTTCCGCTCGAGTAGTTTGGCCGAGTCTTTCTTTACCAAAATCCTACGCTCAAAATCGAGGCCGGCACTATACCCCCAGAATTCATGGGTATTCCTCGCATAGCAATAAATACATCCGTGTTCGCAACCTTGATATGGGTTCATGGAATATTGCATACCGACATCGGGGCTTGTAACCTTGTTAACGATCGTCTTCGGAAAAACAGGAATATATTGGGTTTTGTTCTTGTCGGCTTCTTCACCCTCGACGCGACAAAATTCCAAGAAATCATCCCTTATTTCGTACACATTTTGCTCGAATCGATTGTGTACGTTTTGTTGGGCGCCCCGCCCTTTAATAAAGTCTTTTTCATTCAATTATATGGATTTATTCCAAATTTATGGAATTAATCCGAATTAAATAAATGGCTCCTGTTAATTGTGAGGTATCCGAATATTATTATTTCTTCCGATAGGGACCAAAAAAATATTACTTCGAAGCTCCTGTTGAAGAAGACAGGAAATCGACTCGCACCAGCTGCTTTTTGGTGCCTCGCTTGGCATAAAAAAGCAATTGATCGTTTTCTTTATCGATCAAGGGAATATTGACCATCAACGGAAGTCTGGCCTCCTTATCGTCTATCAGTTTTTCAAAACTGATATTGCCTTCATCGGTCAAGCGAATGGCGAAAACATTTCTATTTCTGCTTAAGCCTTGCTTAAAAAGTAATCGCTGACCCGTCAAAAGTTGCGGGTTCTCAGCAGCCGTACTGATAAAGAAATAGGTGTCACCATCTTTTACATAAGAACTATAAGATGCATATGCCCCGTCACCTTGGGTAACCTCTGCCTTGTTGATGTTACGTGTCCAGACGACGTCGCCTGAACCGGTCAATTTGACCGAAACAATATCATTGTGATGATAACGCTCGACTTTTACGCGACCACCACTTGAATTGGCCTGAACACTGGTGGTAACAAAATATTCCTCGGCATTGAAAAGTATCGAGCCGTCTTTGTTGACGGTTAAATTCTTAAATACTAGGTTCTTGATTTCCTTATCCCCTTCTCGGCCAAATTTGTCGGTCATGAACTGGGCTGAAAACGGATTGTATTTTTTTGTTTTTACTACAAGCGTATAAGGATCCATTTCGAAATAAGAAAGCCCGTTGTACCGATTGTCCTTGCGATCGGCGTAAAAACCGACACAGAATAACTTGCCATTCTTCACAAGGGGTTTTAATCCTTCGGAGAATTTACTGAAATCATCGAATGATTGTATCTTGGCCCCGGTTTCAGAAACCTGTATCATCTCATATTGAAACTTGCGCTCTTTTGCCGAGAAACGGCGTTTTTTGAAGTAGGCCTTGCCCACTATAAAGGCTTTTTGCAAATCTTTTGAGAAAGCAACGTTTTCGAAAGAATAGTTTTTTTCTTCTACCTCGGCCGAAAAATCATGGGTAATCAATTTTTTGAGCCCGGTACTGAATACATGTATGAAATGTTGGTTAAGTTTTCCTTTTTTGAAATGCGTGCTGATTACAAAGGCCGATTTTTCGTCATCGAATAGAACGGAAGTTGTAAAACCGGAAGTAAACTTTCTGTTGTAATAATTTCTATCCAATGGCTGACGCACCTGCTCTGAGCGAATGGATAGAATAGTTTCTTTTGTAAAATTAGGTTCTGACATGGGGCTTCTATGAGCCACATACTCGTACGATTCCGTATCGTAATTATAGTCCAAGAATAAAAGATAAATCTGCCCGTTGCGAACATAGCCCTCTACGAAATTGGCGTTTTTCAGCTTGTAATTATATTCTGAAACCAAATTGAGATCTTTGTCGTAGTTCTCTATGAAATACCCCTTTGGCCTAAGGACCATACCAGTATAATAAGCGCGTACCAATATTGACCCGCCTTTCTCATCATCGGCCATTGTCAATAGGTTAGAATACTTGTACCTATCGTTATATTTTTCTCCGAAAGTATATTTTACAGGGATTTTCTGTGCGTTCGAAACGCCGAAGGCCGCAATAAAAAATAGTAGGGCAATGCCTTTTTTGAGTTTCATAAGTAAGTGGTTTGGGATATGCTATTCTCCTGGGAAATCGGCTTTTCTTTTTTGCAAAAATGCCGAAGTACCTTCTTTAAAATCGGCGGTACCAAAACAATTGCCAAAAGCCTCGATCTCGGATTCATATCCGTTCACATTAGTTTTAAAACCCGCATTTACGGCTTTTATTGCATACGAAATCGCAACAGAAGAATTATTGGCGATTTTTTTAGCGATCTTAAGGCAGTACGGAAGCAGTTCTTCTTGCGAAACCACATTATTCACCAAGCCGTAATCCAATGCCCGGTCGACATCGATCATACCTGCCGTCATGATCAATTCCATTGCCCTACCCTTACCGATCAATTGCGGCAAACGTTGCGTACCTCCATATCCGGGAATCACGCCCAACGACACTTCCGGAAGGCCCATTCTCGCATTATGACTTGCGACCCGGAAATGACAGGCCATGGCAAGCTCAAGGCCTCCACCAAGCGCAAAACCGTTTACTGCTGCGATAACGGGAGTTGACAAATTCTCAACAAAATCGAATAATATTTCTTGACCGTTCGCGGCCAACTTTTTTCCTTCTTCCACAGAGAAATCGGCAAACTCTGAGATATCGGCACCGGCCACAAAGGCCTTTTCGCCACTACCGGTCAAGATGATGGCTTTAATTTCTTTTTCAGAATCAAGCTCGGCGAAGGCCTTCTGAAGTTCTTTGATCGTTTCCTGATTTAAGGCATTCAGTTTTTTAGGGCGATCGATCGTTACTGTTGCAAGGTTGCCATCATGCGCTACGATTAAGTTGTTGTAGTTCATTGGGTATTGTTTACTGTTATCTATTCTTATTCGGGTTCCTTCGGAAAGTGCACAGTGAAAATGGTTTTTATGCCTTCTCTTGATTCTACTGTAATGCTGCCTTTATAGGTCTCGACAATATTTTTTACCATCCCCAGACCGAGACCCATACCGCTTGATTTTGTCGTAAACTTAGGTTCGAAGATCTTATCCTTGAATTCTTCGGCAATTCCGATTCCGTTATCGGCTACAGAAATTTTGACCATTTCATCTTCCGAGGCAACGGAGACCCTGATGTTGGGGTTTTCAACTTCCGGCATGGCCTGAATGGCATTTTTTACCAAATTGGTCACTACCCGAATCAACTGCGTACGGTCCAATTTTGCAATGATTTCCTCTTTATCCGAATAAAATTCGATATAATCCTCATTAAAAATATCCAAAGCAAGCTTTACGATCTCGACAACATTCAAAGTCTCATTTTGCTGTGCGGGCATTTCCGCAAAATTGGAAAAAGCCGATGCGATATTGCTCATCGTGTCTATTTGTTGGATCAACGTTTTCGAATATTCCTCGACCTTCGCTTCGACATCTGGATCATTCGGGTCAAACTTGCGCTCGAAACTCTGTACGCTCAATCGCATGGGCGTCAATGGATTCTTGATTTCATGCGCTACCTGTTTCGCCATTTCTCGCCACGCCTGCTCGCGCTCGCTCCGGGCCAACTTCGCCGCACTCTGCTCAAGTTCATCGATCATCGCATTATACGAAGTGATAAGACTACCGATTTCTTCGCTCGGGTCCTCAACGAATATTTTCTTATTGCGCGTGGTCAAATCGGTGCTCGACAACATATCGGTCACGGTCTGCAATGACCTTGTGATATATTTCGAGATAAAGTAAGCTAGGCCGATAGCAATGAGCAGCATAAACAAATAGACCCAAGCCAGACGCCCTAAAAACTCCCGTAACTCTTTATCGTTAAAAGAATTGTCCTCAAAATAAGGCAGATTCAAAATACCGATGGGTTTGAACTTCAAATCGTTGATATAGGTGTAAGATGCTTGATACCTGTCTCCGGCCGTAGAATTTTGTTCGACATATCTTTTTGTAGCACTCGCTTCAAGATTATTGAGCACCTCGGGATCAAGACAGTACGAAACAGAGTCGTTTTCAAACTTCGGTTTAGAGCTTTTTATCAATTGCCCATCAAGGTCGTAAATGTTGAAACTTACGTTTTGCACATCGGCGATCTGGTAAATCTGATCCCTGAAAATATGTGTCAAATTTTCGGTAGTGACAGGGTAGGTAGTCTCCTGCAAGGTATAATTGACGCTCTGCTTAATTTGACCCTCCTTCTTTACTAGCCGCTCTTTGTGGTAATCTTTATTGATTTCTTGAAACTGGTAGATGGTCATGCCCAACATCAAGACCGAGGCGATGACCACCAACAAGATCATGGTAACGAAGATGCGCGATCTTAGGGATAGTTTTTTGAGCAAGTCGTAGCGTATTTGAGCTCAAAGATAACAATAATGGCTTCGCCATAAATTCCAAAAAAACAAAATCCAAATTCCAATGGATTGGAAATTAACCATTAAAATTTAGCTTTGGTTTCTTATGTCAAATTTTATACTAAGTGTGACGGCAATCGATTTTATTCCACAAATTGGAGTTTGGTACTTGGTACTTGGATTTTATTTAGGTTTCTGGGTTTTTCTCCTGGATTTTTTTATAAAGACTTATACCGAGCATCAACAGAATGGCAAAAACGATAATGCCTATCACGCCGTAAATCCAATTGAGTGCACTTCTCAAAGTTACCAAAAAGATAATCGCAAAAAGAATGAGCGTGGCGCCTTCGTTCCAGATACGCATGTAGTTCGAGGTATAATTTATTTCATCGCGCTGTAGCTGCTTAAAAATCCAATGGGTCTTTAGATGGTAAACGATCAGCAACAAAACGATCGCCAGCTTCACATGCATCCAAGGTTGCTCTAATAATGATGGCTGTAAAATCAATAACCAAATGGCAAATAAAACGGCCAGAATCGCCGATGGCCATGCAATAATATGCCATAGCCTCTTTGCCATAAGCTGCAATTGCTTCGTTAAAATTTCTTTTTCGGGGGATGGTTTTTCAGAAGCTTCAATATGATAAATGAACAAGCGCGGAATGTAGAACAAACCCGCAAACCAGGTTATCACAAAAATAAGGTGCAGGGCCTTTATGTAGTTGTAGTATTCGATCATTCAAGTTCAAGTGTCAAGTTCAAGCCCAAGCCCAAAGTTAGGAAATTGGCCATGAAACATTGAACTGCCATCTGCCACTGCCTACTGCCGACTTTTATTCCTCAACAAACAAATAATTCAGTTTTAATTCGTTGAAAGCAGCATTGAAATCTTGAATCTCTTTGTCGAGCATTGCGTCGAAAGAATTTAATTGTGTCTCGATTTTGCCCGTTAATTCATTTTTTACGGCGATATCTTGCTCCGTCGGCGGAAAATCATCCAAGCCGACCAAGCTGTTCAAGTGTGCCAATTTATTGGTCAACTTGATAGGGAAGTTCAGCGGATCCTGCCTACTTTGGTTTTTGGTCTGGTACAAGGCCTTTTCTATTTTTTCGAGTTCCTCTTTTATCTTTTTTGCCTTTTCGACCAGTTCGGCCGTTTGAGAATTGTCTTTATATTGTTTTGTAAAAGCCTCGAGTTGTGCATTGACCCCTCGGATCTTTTTAATCGACCCATGGGCTCGATCAACAGACTTATTGATATCAGTGATAAAGTCGTACTGCTTTTGCATTTCGGCCACAGATACCTCGGCCCTCGGATCGGGAATAATCTTGAACTGCTGCGAAGTGGTCGTTCCGTTCACATCGAGGTGCACTTTATAATCGCCTGGTACGGCTTTTGATCCGTCAAAGCCGGCCCACCAAAAAATCATCCCGTCGAGTTTTTCGGCCTCTTTTCCTCGGGTATTCCAAACATGGGTGTTGCCTCCTTTTTTGACTTCTAGTTTTTTGTCTTTCTCCTTGGCTTTGTTATTAAAGGAAGCCAATGTATCCCCTGCCATAGTGGTATAGGAAATCGTGACGCTATCTTTTTCGGCCACATTCTTTAAATAAAAATGTGCAATCACTCCGTTCGGATGATTCGCACCTTCGGTCTTCGAAGGTTCCTTGCTCGCTCTTCCCTTAGTGCGATACGCATCTTTCGGTTTATATAAAATGGAGGATGCAGTTTTCTTGCTATCATCCATTTGATGAAGTACCGTCAAGTCATCGATTATCCAGAGACTCCTTCCCTGGGTAGCCGCAATCAGATTATCATCCTTTAGTGCCAAATCGGTAATCGGAACTATGGGTAAGTTCAATTGAAACGGACTCCAATTCGCTCCATCATCGAAGGAAACATACATCCCTGTTTCCGTTCCGGCATAGAGCAAGCCCTTACGTTTCGGGTCTTCACGAAGTACGCGTGTAAAATGTTCATTGTTTATACCGTTCGTTATTTTAGACCATGTTTTTCCATAATCGGTGGTCTTATAAAGGTAAGGTGCAAAGTCGCCCAGCTTATATCTAGTTGCTGCAACATAGCATGTACCTTCATAAAAAGTGGAAGGTTCGATACTATTGATCATGTTCCATTCGGGCATTCCTGAAGGAGTCACATTTTCCCAATTCGCACCTCCGTCTTGAGAAACATGAATCAAGCCGTCATCACTTCCTACCCAAAGCAAACCTTCTTTTAACGGACTCTCGTTTGCCGCAAAAATGGTGCAATAATATTCCACTCCGGTATTGTCTTGGGTAATCGGTCCGCCGCTGGAAACCAATTTCGAAGGATCATTCCGAGTTAAATCCTCAGAAAGCAACTCCCAACTTTGGCCTTCGTTCGTACTCATGTGCACATGTTGCGAAAAGGCGTACAATTTTTTCGGATCGTGTTTACTGAACATGATGGGAAAGTTCCATTGAAAACGATATTTCATTCCTTCAGCGCCATATCCCATCGGGTTATCTGGCCAAACATTGATACCTCTAACGGTTCCTGTTTTGTGGTTCACACGGGTAAGGAATCCACCATAACTTCCTCCGTAGACAATATCATTATTGTTAGGGTCCACAGCTATATGTGCAGATTCTCCCCCCGCGGTCTCTTCCCAATCGTCTTCACTGATACTACCACCATCGCTTCGGTGTTTTACCCGTAAAGTGGAATTATCTTGTTGTGCCACATAGATTCGATAGGGATGGGAATTATCGGTCGTCACACGATAATATTGTGCTGTCGGCTGATTGTAATAAGTACTCCATGTTTCTCCGGCATCATACGATATCTGAGCTCCACCATCGTCACCGATGATCATTCGTTGCGAATTTTCGGGTGCAATCCACAAATCGTGATGGTCGCCGTGGGGCGCATTAAAGGTGTTGAAGGTCTTTCCGCCATCGGTCGATCTGTGATAGCGCACGTTCAAAACATACACAACATTCTCATCTTCGGTATCGGCATAAATTCGTGTGTAGTACCAAGCCCGTTGACGCAATTTTCGTTCGGAATTTACCAGTGACCATTTCTTGCCACCATCTTCAGAGCGGTAGAGACCACCTTTTTCTTTGTTCTCGACAATCGCCCAAACGCGTTGAGAGTTTTTAGGGGATACGGTCACCCCGATAATGCCCAAAGTATCTTTGGGGAAGCCTTCGTTTTTTGAAATCTCCGTCCAGGTTTCACCGCTATCTGTGCTTTTCCATAGGCCGGAACCATCACCACCACTACTCAAACTATAGGGAGTTCTTTTGGCGCGCCATGACGAGGCATATAAAATTCTTGGATTGTTCGGGTCAAAGGTCAAGTCGACAAAACCCGACTGGTCGTTGATGAATAATTTTTTTGACCATGTCTGTCCGCCATCGGTGCTTTTATAAATTCCGCGATCTTGGGTCGGCTTGTAAATATTTCCCAATACGGCTGCATAAACTATATCGTGATTTTTTGGATGGATGCGAATCCGTGGCACGTGACGACTGTTTTTCAGTCCGGCGGATGTCCAAGTCTTTCCGGCATCTTCGGTTTTCCAGATTCCGTATCCTGAGGAAACATTACCACGCAATGTTTTTTCCCCTCCCCCTACATAAATCACATTGGGATCGCTTTGAGCGACTTCAACAGCACCGATACTTCCGCCGAAATAACCGTCGGAAATATTTTCCCAGCTACGGCCACCATCCAAAGTTTTCCAGACACCGCCGCCGGTAGCTCCGAAATAAAAGAGATTGGGTTCACCGGGTACACCGGTTACGGCAGCTGAACGTCCACCACGATGTGGGCCGATAGAACGATACTCCAAACTGGAATATAATTCCTGCGGATATGAAGGCACCGCCTTCTGGGCTTTACTTTTTCTCTGTGCGGCTAGGTTTACGGGAATAAACAAAAGTGCGAGGGCCAAGAGGCCTAGTTTTGAGTAGAAGGTTCTCATTTTTTTAAGTTGAATTAGTCAACTTTAAATGTAAGGAAACTGTTCTGATTAAAAAAGTGGAATCTTCCCTCCTAATAAGGAGTCCCGCTACCAGACTTCCCCGCCTACCAAAAAAAGAATTTTGTGACCGGTTTTGGGACCATACCCGTGATGTCGATAGAACTATTTTCTGGACTTTCGGTTTTATACACCGATTGCAGCAATCTTTTTTGACCAATATGATCTTGTTAGGCCTGGTCTGGGGCAGTACTTTTGTTTTTCAAGTACCTACACATTTAAAATTAGAAAAGAACCCGACCACTGCTTTGTTCAATAAACCGATTCGTACAAATTGGATCCGAACGATCAGTTGGTCGTTGCGAAGTGGGCTTTTGGGGTATTTGCTTTTGCAATAATTTTAGAATGTCGAGTGGCCTTTGTTGGGTGGTTTATTCTGTAATCAGTATGTCCAAAATCTCCCTTACTTTTTTACTATTCCAATCCGTTGCCCCCTGTTCTTTTACAATGATCTTACCTTTTTTATCGATGATATAGTTGGTGGGTATGCTGCGTTCATATAACTTTTCGGGGGCCTGCATTCGGGGTGTAAAAACTGGTAATTGGTAATCTTTCTTTTCTAAAAACCGTTTTACCACTTCAGGGTCTTCATCGGTAAGCAACACAAAATCGATTTGATCTCCATAGTCGTCATATAATTTTTGAATGCTGGGCAGTTCTGCGATACAGGGCGGGCACCATGTTGCCCAATAGCTTAAGAAAGTTACTTTGCCTTGCCCGATTTCGACCGCAATTGGTTTGCCTTCTAAGTCTTGAATTTGATACGAAAAGGGGTTTAATTGGGTTTGGTCTCCAACATCCAATGTTGACGGAGAAAACAATTTTACCCGTACCGTATTTACCGCCACTTGTATGGCCGTTCGCGTTTGGGGTATGATCAGCAATACAATGAAAATTGCGAAAATGATATTACTGAACTTCAGGTCTTTCTTTTTCATTTAGAGACTGCTTTGAAATATGTCGTTAGAATTGTTATAGCCTATTTTTGATGCAGAACTAGGTAAAATTTTTAAGCATAGCAAAGCTATGGTTCAAAATTTTAACGACGTTATGCGCAAAAAGAGGCTATAAGAAAATAATCGAGATATTTCAAAACAGTCTCTTAGAGCAAAATTAGCAATTGGGTTTGGATTTAAGGCCCTCGCCTTTTTTCAAAGGGAGATGCCCAAAGGGCGGAGGGGTTTCTGATGAATTTGTACAAAAATATTTAACTATTCGAATTCCAAAATTCAACCACCCCGGCTATCGCCACCCCTCCTTGAAAAAAGGAGGGGACTCATATATTCAACATTTGGATTTTAATCCAACTGAAAAGTGCCCTTTTTCCTTTGTTTTTGGACGAGCAAAACAGAAAAAGAAATCATTGTTAATCCTGTTTTGTATGACAAAAAAGTGCAGATGTGTTACACCTTTGGTCTGATAGGCCAGGCGTAGTGCTGGCGATTAAAGAAAAAATATTTCTTGCAATTACCCAATTCACAAAGCCTTAACAACAGGTTTGACAAGAAAGGACTAACTTAATGAACTCGTCTTGAGTTTTTCTTTTACCTGCAAATATCACATTTTGCACCCTAATTTTGCTATTTTTAAGTACCGT
>QIJL01000527.1 GCA_003232435.1 Flavobacteriales bacterium
ATTTCCTATTTATTGCCCCTATATACAATATTGAAAGCGGCTTTTTTTATTCTGAATGGTTTTACTACTTTTGCAGCCATTTTAAACTAATAAACAACTGATCAAAATGGAATTAATAGTGAAGTTCTTACCGGCATTCGGGCTTGTCGCCCTGTTGTTCGTTTTCATTAAAAATATGTGGGTCTCCAAGCAAGAAGTGGGCGATGCCAAAATGGCGCGAATCGCCAAAAACATTGCCGATGGCGCAATGTCTTTCTTAAAGGCAGAGTACAAAGTTCTTGCGATTTTTGTAGTCGCGGTAGCCGTGCTTCTTTTCTTTAAAGGAAGTAATGAAGTAGGCTCTAACGGAATGGTGGCCTTGTCATTTGTAGTAGGTGCTATTTGCTCGGCTTTAGCAGGTTTTATAGGAATGAAAGTTGCAACAAAGGCTAATGTTAGAACAACCCAAGCTGCTAAAACCTCTTTAGGTAAAGCACTAGAAGTTGCTTTTGCTGGTGGTGCCGTTATGGGATTGGGTGTTGTTGGTTTAGGAGTTTTAGGGCTTAGCGGTTTATTTTGGCTATATCAAGAAATGTGGCCTGGAGCTGAAAACTTACGCTTGGTATTGAATGTGCTGTCCGGCTTTTCTTTAGGAGCATCTTCTATTGCACTTTTCGCTAGAGTTGGTGGAGGTATTTATACTAAGGCGGCCGATGTTGGTGCCGATTTGGTAGGAAAGGTCGAAGCAGGTATTCCTGAAGATCACCCATTAAACCCTGCTACCATTGCGGATAACGTAGGTGATAACGTAGGTGATGTTGCCGGTATGGGTGCTGATTTATTTGAATCTTATGTAGGTTCTATTATTGGTACTATGGTTTTGGGTGCATTTATCATTACCCCTGATTTTGCGGGTTTAGGTGCGGTTTACCTCCCATTGGTATTGGCCGCTGTTGGTATTTTGATGTCTATCATAGGTACCTTCTTTGTAAAAGTTAAGGATGGTGGAAACCCACAAACAGCTTTGAATATTGGTGAATTTGGTTCTGCTGGTCTAATGGTAGTAGCCTCTTGGTTTATTATTCACGCATTAATTCCTGAAAGCGTTGAAGGTCTGCCAAATGGTGCAAACGGAATTTTCTTTGCGACATTAGCTGGCCTTGTTGCTGGTTTGGGTGTAGGTAAGATTACGGAATATTATACAGCTACAGGCAAAAAACCTGTAATGTCAATTGTAAAACAATCTGAAACAGGTGCAGCAACAAACATTATTGCTGGTTTGGGTGTTGGAATGATGTCAACTATGATTCCTATTTTATTAATTGCTGCTGCAATTATGACTTCTTATCACTTCGCAGGGTTATATGGTATTGCAATTGCTGCAGTAGGGATGTTAGCAAACACAGGTATTCAATTGGCTGTAGATGCTTATGGCCCCATTTGTGATAATGCTGGTGGTATTGCTGAAATGGCAGAATTACCAAGTGAAGTACGTGAACGTACAGATAAATTAGATGCTGTTGGTAATACAACTGCTGCTGTAGGTAAAGGTTTTGCAATTGCTTCTGCTGCGTTGACAGCATTAGCCTTATTTGCTGCTTTTATGAAAACAGCAAATGTACCTTCTATTAACGTAGCAAAACCAGATATTATGGCAGGCTTGCTAGTAGGAGGGATGTTACCATTCGTATTTTCTGCATTGTCTATGAATGCTGTTGGTCGTGCGGCCATGGCAATGATCGAAGAAGTTCGTCGTCAGTTTAGAGAAATTCCTCAATTAAAAGCTGCTTTAGCAGTGATGCGTAAATATGATTCCGATATGTCTAAAGCTACACCTGAAGATAGAAAAATATTTGATGAAGCAGATGGCGTTGCAGATTATGGAAAATGTATTGATATTTCAACAAAAGCATCTATTAAAGAAATGGTATTACCCGGTGTTTTGGCCATAGCTGTTCCTGTAGCCGTTGGTTTTATAGGAGGAGCTGAAATGTTGGGCGGTCTTTTGGCCGGTGTGACAACTTGTGGCGTATTGATGGCGATTTTTCAATCGAATGCGGGCGGTGCTTGGGACAATGCCAAGAAGATGATCGAATCCGATGGACGAAAAGGTACCGATGCACATAAAGCAGCGGTAGTCGGTGATACGGTCGGGGATCCTTTTAAAGATACCTCAGGGCCTTCTTTGAACATCTTGTTGAAATTGATGTCAGTCGTTGCCTTGGTCATCGCACCGAGTATCGCTTTGAACGTTAGCGGAATGGCCAACGGCGAAACTAAAAAAGAGATACGGATCGAAATGAATTCCGAAAATACCGATCTAGCCCATGCAACTATTGCTTACACTACGGTCGTGAATGGTGAAAAAGTAACCGAGGAGAAGACTTTTAAAGGCACTCAAGCAGAGGTTGAGTCTCAATTAAAGGAATTCGAAAACGTAACTATCGAATCAAAAGGAAAGGAAACCGAGATTACGATCGAAAAAGTCGATATTCGGAAGTAGATTACATACATCTTATTAATGAGGAAGAGGCAAACCGATTCGGTTTGCCTCTTTTTTATGCCCTTGAATTAAGGATTTTTTATTGCAGTTTGAAGTTAATAGGAATACTAAAAGGAACCCTGACCGCTTTTCCTCTTTGTTTTCCTGGAGTCATTTCAGGAAGTTTATCGATAATGCGAGCCGCTTCTTTTTCTAAATTTTTATTTGGGCCACGCATTCTTACATTGCCGATACTTCCATCTTTTTGTATGACGAAGACTACGTCGACTCTTCCTTGAATGCCCATTTCTCGTTCAATCTCAGGATAGCGAAAGTTCTTGACAATATGCTTGCTCATCATTTTCTGAAAGCAATCACGCATTGCATCTGCGCCTTTACCTTTCTCTTGCTCACACCCGGGAAATATTGGCACATCCTCGATAACTATAAAGGGTATTTCATCAGGTTCATCGATTTCAGCGACTTCAATATCATCTACTTCCAATACCTCTTCTTCTTGATTCGTTTCGGTAGATTCGATTACTGTTTCCTCAATTTCTTCCTCTTCGTCAGGAATGATTTCTATGATTTCAGGAGTCACGGGTTGTGGCGGTGGTGGAAGTTTAATTTCTATTATTGGCGGAACTTCTTCTATCAATTCAGGCGCTATATTAAGGACCGTTAGATAATCAGGTTTCTCATCATAAAATTTCCATTCCAAAGCCACATAAGTAAGTAGCATAATAAGGGCGAGCCCGGTTACGAAATAAAGCCCTCGGTTTTTGTTCAGGTCTTTGCTTGGATTCTTTTTTGGTTCCATAATCTAAAGTTTTGTGTTCGGCGAAAAACAATCAACATGTGCTGAACTGGGTTAAACATCGGCATAAATCTAGTACTTAGGACCATCCTATAAAATATTGAATGAGTGAACGGGCCTTTTGAATGAGTGAACGTGCCAAGACCTGTCAGGTTTTACCTGTGCTGAACTCGTTTCAGTAAAAACCTGACAGGTCTAAGCCAAATTATTGAAGTCACGAACTTGCTTATATTTGAAACCATGGCACTGTTCGGCAAAAAAGACAAATTACAGATCATCTCTTTTCAGACGTATGGAACCGAGTCTCATCTGTATTTAAGGGGAAGGGCTTTGGAAGATGAAGAAATCGACCTTTCGGAGAAAGGATTTTTTAATTTGCTGCGAAATACTTGGAAGCGATTCGAGACCGATGAAATCAAAAATACGGAAATCAAAATCATATTGCCCGATGATAGAACCATAATAGGAAAAACCGACAAGGACGGTTATTATCTAATAGATGAGTCAATAGGAGAATTGGCCGGTCTGGCAAATTCCGAAGGCTGGCTGAATTGTGAGATCTCCTATGCCGATACAGTTCTAAAACATGAGATTCTGCTCCAGAATCGATTTCCCGGGGAAATGTTGATTCCGAATGCAGAAGCTGATTTCGGGGTCATTAGTGATATCGATGATACGATTCTGCATACAGGAGTTGTTTCTTCATTAAAATGGCGTGTAGTTATAAATACGGCCTTTAAAAGAGCCGTTTCAAGAAATCCGCTAGAGGGTGCCGCCGACCTATATCATCTTTTGCATCGAGGGCCATCGGGTAAGAATACAAATCCGATTTTCTACGTAAGCCATAGTCCTTGGAATTTGTACCGTTACCTTGAACTTTTCCTTCAGACGAATAACTTCCCAAAGGGGCCGATATTATTACGAAGTATGTCGAGCTTTAGAAATAGGAAATCCGAAAAACCCCATAAGCAGCATGAGATTTTGAACATCCTAAGAACCTATCCGAATTTATCATTTATTCTATTCGGGGATAGTGGCGAAAAAGATGTTGATATCTATATCGACATTGCGAAGCAAAACCCAAATCAAGTCAAGGCCATTTATCTTCGCAGCGTCAATGATGAAAAGAGAATGGATAGAATAAAAGCGTTGGTAAATGATTATGGTCTTGGCCCGATACTAGTAGCGGATACTAGTGAAGAAGTAATCGCCCATGCTAGATCAAATGGATTTATTTGACCGACCTGCAAGGTTTTTGAAACCTTGTAGGTCTTCGGTTTTTGAGCAGAGGCCTACAAAGGCCCCCTATGTCGGTAGGATTTTGCAAGTCAGAATAGCCCGTTGATTTCCGCGTCGATTCTATTTATGATATGACCTAGATCTTCAGGTTCTTCGACAATATCAAGATCATCTACATCAATAATCAAAAGATTCCCTTTTTCATAACTGTGTACCCAAGCCTCGTATCTCTCGTTAAGACGACTTAGGTAGTCGATTGATATCCTGTTTTCGTATTCACGGCCTCTTTTGTGAATTTGACTAACAAGATTCGGAATGGAACTTCTTAGATAAATCATCAGATCTGGAGGCTGTACCAGACTTTCCATAAGTTCGAACAAACTCGAGTAATTCGTAAAATCACGGTTGGTCATCAACCCCATGGCGTGCAGGTTAGGGGCAAAGATGTACGCATCTTCATAAATGGTACGATCCTGAATTACGTTTTTACCACTTTCCCTGATCTTCAAAATTTGACGATAGCGGTGATTTAAGAAATATATCTGAAGGTTGAAGCTCCAACGTTCCATTTGATTGTAGAAATCATCGAGATAGGGGTTGTCTACTACATCTTCAAAGTGTGCTTCCCATTTGTAATGCTTTGCAAGTAATTTGGTTAGAGTGGTCTTACCAGCTCCAATATTTCCGGCAACGGCAATGTGCATGTGATAAACTAGTTTATGGTTAGTTTTTAGAAAAAATATAAGAAGTACAATATACAAGATATCACTAGCAAGTGAAAATGTTTGAGCCTTTATCCGATGAAAAAATCTTTTCGAGGACTACACCTCAAACACATTTCCACTTTTTTTGGAATAAAGCTGACCTCCTAGATGGAAAACGAAAATCACACCAAGTAGTTGGTTATTAACATTTTAAAATATTTATTAAAAGTTATTAACTTCAAGTATTGCCGCTTTTAACAAGGGTTTTCTAATTGAGTATGATGCCTTTACCTATGAGATTAAATTTAAACGCTGTATTTTTGAGCAAATATTATATTTTTCGTAATCGAAAAGTCGAGAAATTGCGTATATAATATAATTGACTTATTTAATTGTTTTTTTGACAATGCTCAGTTATCTGAATTAGAGGCCTAAAATCAATTTTAGAACACGTTGAATAAGTACTGAATGCCGCCCTAATGAATAAAATACTAACCGCTGTGGCTAACTCTTCCGAGTGCAGTACGGTTTTTTGTGACCTGTACGATACACTTCTTCACCGAACGGTGCATCCTCATTACGTTTTAAAATTATGGTCTAAGGCCATGGTTCGAGAGCTTGGTCTCGATATATCGATCGATGAACTATTTTTTATCCGCAAGGCATCCGTAGTCCACTTGAGCGAAAAACTTGATAAAAGAGCCTCGGAGATTCCTTATAAGATTCAGATAAAGGAAGTGTACAATAGATTATTGAATCATGACATCATAAAACATTGTTCCTATAATCGCTTTCTGGCGTACTCGGCAACTGCGGATGTTTCTTCGGAGTTTGAAGTTCAGTTCGTAAACAAAAAAGTGAAATCCCAATTACTAGAGCTAAAGGAAAAGGGATATACGCTCTACTGCATAACGGATTTTTATCTTTCAAAGGAACACATTGCGGAGTTGCTAAAGCTTCATGGTTTATATGGTTTGTTTGACGATATCTTTGTATCATCGGCTCGCGAGGCCAGTAAAGAAAACAAAGGAATCTTGTTTCAAAATGTTTTGGATGAGTTGAATTTGGACTCCAAAGAAGTTTTGATGTTTGGCGATAATAAGCAAAGTGATATAATCAATGCATTGAAACATGGTATAAAAGGTGCGCACATTGCAAATAGACATCGCAAAATAAAAAGCAAATTCAATCTATTCGGCAATGACAAAAACGAATATGTAAGGGTCAATCGTGAGCTTGAAGAACGTAGTAGTAGAAGTAGTCATGCCTATGGCGAATACATTATTTTGTTCCATGTTTTCATGGAAAGACTTTATAAGGAGACAAAGAAGAAACAGATCAAGAACTTGCTTTTTATTTCAAGGGAAGGCTATTTCTTAAAACGTCTTTTTGACTATTACCAATCAACAGTTCGGTTGAATTCGGAAGACTCGATCAACACCCATTATTTTAAGGCCTCACGCCAATCTTCGATGCAGGTTGCCCATAAAGAACTGCATTTAGAGAATTTTGAGCACCTAAAGAGAAAAGATTCTGATATATCAGTCGAGAATTTCTTAAAGTCGTTTTTATTTAATGGTGATTTGATTTCAGTCATTGCGACTGAAATAGGGGTGGATAAAAGTGAAATGATCCAAAACTTTTATGGTTCTGAGTTATTTAGGAAACTAAGGGCAAATGAAAAATTCGTAATTCGTTACGAGGAAAATAGAAAAAACCAAAAAAGCGCCTTCAAAAATTATCTTGATTCTTTCGAAATAGATTTTCAAAAAGATGGAATGACACTTGTTGATGTCGGATGGAGGGGAACAATGCAAGAATGCATACACACCTTTTTCAACGAAAAAGTGAATGTTCATGGTTATTATTTGGGGCTAAAAGAGGGATATAGGATAACCGAATCGACAAAAAGGTACGGATTGAATTTTTCGGTCTACCCAACAGCCAGCCCATCCGACAATGTCTTGATGGCCAACAGACAGTTGTACGAGCAATTGCTAGCGGCACCGCATGGCAGCACACTCGGTTATCGTGATAAGACCGGTGACTATTCGATAGAGCACTACGAAGAAAAAGAACGCAATGTTTACTTTGAACATATTGCTCCCATACAAGAATTCATGTTCGCCGAATATTGTCAGCTTATCGATGATTTAAAGCCGATTTGTTATGAGCATGATGTCGTTCAAGATTATATGACAGACCTTGCGCTGAGGCTAGGTCTTTTTGCCGATAGGAAAAAAATCAAGTTCTTGCATGAAATATCAAAGGGGTTTTATCAAAACGTAGGAAATAATGAGGTAGGTCTCCGTTATGACCATAAGCAATTGAGGGAGAGTAAAATCAGTTTGATCAAGCGCTTTCTATGGTTTCCTGAAAAAACATTTAGGTTTTTGGTCAAGATCAAGCCAATGTTGTACTCCAAAGGTCTGTATTGGTTATCGTACCCCGTAAATCTGATCTATTACTATATCAAATTCATTAATTGGGTTAAGGGTCTGTTTTTTAAGAAAAATTTACTTGAATACTAGACATTAACAGAATTCTTCCCTTTGGTTTCTACACTTAGATTTTTATATTCAAAAGTAAATTGTAATTTTGTCGGCTATTACAATGAGGAAGGATTTGACTGATTGCAACCTCGTGTGCTGTTCCGAGGCTTCGGGAGTTTCTGCACCTAGTTTTAAAAGAAACTAGATGCTGAAATGAATTCAGCATATAAAAATGCTAAAGCAGTTGATATTGAGCGGTTTTCAGATCAATCTTCTTTTGGCACTTTCTTTCAAATCCTCTTTTAGGTTTAAACAAAGAAAGATATGTCGTATTTATTTACCTCAGAATCGGTTAGCGAAGGACACCCTGACAAAGTCGCCGATCAAATCAGTGATGCCCTTTTGGATCATTTTTTGGCATTTGACCCTGAGAGCAAGGTGGCTTGCGAAACACTTGTGACCACAGGTCTGGTAGTTTTGGCCGGCGAGGTAAAAAGCGACACTTATCTAGATGTTCAGAACATTGCAAGGGAGGTTATCAACAAAATTGGCTACACCAAAGGCGAGTACCAATTCAGCGGGGATTCTTGCGGTGTTATTTCATTGATACATGAACAATCACAAGATATCAACCAAGGCGTCGATCGAGGTGAAAAAGAACAACAAGGTGCTGGCGATCAAGGTATGATGTTCGGTTACGCCACAAAAGAAACATCGAACTATATGCCCTTGGCCCTTGATATTTCTCATAAGATATTGCAGGTATTGGCAGATCTGCGCAGGGCGAACAAGCAGATAAAATACCTCAGGCCCGATGCAAAATCACAGGTAACCATTGAGTACTCTGATGATAATGTTCCCCAACGTATCGATAGTATCGTGGTCTCTACCCAACATGATGCCTTCGATAAGAACGACAAGAAAATGTTGTCGAAGATCAAAAAAGATATTGTGGAAATCTTGATTCCAAGAGTAAAGAAGAGGCTTCCAAAGAAAATACAGAATCTTTTTGACGACCGGATAAAATATCATATCAATCCTACCGGAAAGTTCGTAATCGGTGGTCCGCACGGAGATACAGGGCTTACGGGAAGAAAGATAATAGTGGATACTTACGGTGGAAAAGGGGGGCATGGTGGAGGTGCCTTCAGCGGAAAGGACCCAAGCAAAGTTGATCGAAGTGCGGCCTATGCATCGAGACACATTGCCAAAAACTTGGTAGCTGCCGGAGTCGCCGATGAGATTTTGGTGCAAGTCAGTTATGCGATCGGTGTGGTAAAACCAACTTCGATTTTTATTGACACATACGGTAGTTCAAATGTGAATTTGACAGACGGGCAGATTGCCAGAAAAGTTGAAAAATTGTTCGATATGCGTCCTTTTGCGATAGAAAAAAGGCTGAAATTGAGAAATCCCATTTATTTGGAATCCGCAGCTTATGGCCATATGGGCAAAGAACCCAAAGTGGTTAAAAAGGTGTATGAATCTCCATATAATGGGCGTGTAGTGAAAGAAGTCGAGCTTTTTACCTGGGAGAAATTGGATATGGTGGATGAAGTAAAAAGAGCATTTAAATTGTAAATTTTTTTAAAAAAGTAGGGAATTTCAAACTCCCGCATATATATTTGTCGATTCAAAGTTCAAACACTTATTGAAATGTTATCAAGAAAGGTGGAGGGAATAGACCCTTTGAAACCTTAGCAACCCTTTGTTCCCCCGATAGCTATCGGGCCAAAGAAGGTGCTACATTCTATCACGCCGTCGGCGTGACAGATAACGCAAATGAATTACATCAGTAATCTTTCGCTTTCTTAATAACTTTTTGATTTGACCAGACCGCAATGTCGGCGGTTCGGTGCCTGCCTGTGCTGGCAGGAAGGTTTGGGTTTTTAATCGAATTACTTGCCCTGAGCATAGCCGAAGGGTTAACAATTAAAAAATCGAAAATCATGAGTGATCAAAAATTTTCTACCAATGCCTTACATGCCGGGCATGACACAACAGTTAACGGAGGTACGAGAGCGGTGCCTATTTATCAAAGCACGGCCTATGTATTCAATAATTCCGACCATGCCGCCAATCTTTTTTCCTTGGCGGAATTCGGTAATATCTATACTCGGATCAATAACCCCACCAATGACATTTTGGAGCAACGCCTGGCAGTTTTGGAAGGCGGAATTGCTTCCGTTGTCGCGGCCTCCGGCACGGCCGCATTGAATACCGCGCTATTGGTGCTGCTAAAAGCGGGGGATCACATTGTAGCCTCGAACAGTCTTTACGGGGGCACTTATAATTTGTTGAGTGTTACCCTTCCCAGACTTGGAATTACAACAACCTTTGTCGACCCGGAAGATCCCAATAATTTCGGGAAGGCGGTGCAAGGGAATACCCGGGCAATTTTTGTTGAATCCCTAGGGAACCCTAAATTGGATGTACTGGATCTTAAAGCGATTTCAGCTGAGGCCAGGGCTTCTAAAATACCCTTTATAGTAGACAATACAGTACCGAGCCCGGCATTGCTAAATCCTATTGAACACGGCGCAAATATTGTAATCCATTCCCTAACAAAATATATCAACGGAAATGGTACCGCGCTCGGGGGCGCTATCATCGATGCCGGAACTTTTGATTGGGCTAGTGGTAAATTCCCTGAATTCACCGAACCATCTCCCGGATATCACGGATTGGTCTATCACGAAGCTCTTGGCCCCGCCGCGTTTATTGCCAAGGCCCGTGTCGAAGGGCTCAGGGATTATGGCGGTGCTTTAAGTCCGTTTAACGCGTTTCAAATTATTCAAGGCTTGGAGACTTTGGAGGTGCGTATGAAAAAGCATAGTGAAAATGCGTTGGCACTGGCAAAATGGTTGCAAGACAGAAAAGAAGTTTCCTGGGTAAACTATCCGGGGTTGCAGAGCAGCAAATTTTTTGCCCAAGCAGGGGCGTACCTTCCTAAAGGCCAAAGCGGCATTGTCACTTTTGGTGTCAAGGGCGGATTCGAATCGGCCAAAAAGATTGCGGATGAAACTAAACTATTCTCCCTGGCGGCAAATATCGGAGACACAAAATCTTTGATCATACATCCTGCGAGTACAACCCATCAGCAATTAGATGATGATGCTCAAGAATCAACGGGAGTGACCAAAGACTTGATTCGTCTTTCCGTAGGCCTTGAAAATCTTGGAGATTTAAAAACCGATTTGGAAAATGCGTTCGCTACGATCGATAAATCGGTTTTGGCTTAAATAATAAATAAGACCTGTCAGGTTTTGAAAACCTGACAGGTCTATTCCCATCCGTATGCTACAACACCTACATCTTAAAAACTTCACTACCCTGAGCAATGTTTCCCAAGACATTGAACTCTCATACCAACTATTTGGCAAGAAACTTCGTTCGGCACCCATTGTCTTGGTCAATCATGCGTTGACGGGCAATTCCAACGTCACGGGTGATAATGGCTGGTGGTCTGCTTTAATTGGCGAACGAAAATGTATCGACACAAATAAGTACACCGTACTTTCTTTTAATATTCCCGGTAATGGCTATGACGGATTTGTAATCGATAATTATAAAGATTTTGTTGCAGGCGATGTCGCAAAGATTTTTTTATTAGGATTGGAACAACTGAAGATCGAGAAATTGTTCGCCATTATCGGGGGATCCTTAGGAGGCGGAATTGCTTGGGAAATGGCCGCATTAAATCCGAAGATTACAGAACATTTGATTCCCGTTGCGTCAGATTGGAAGTCGACCGACTGGCTAATCGCCAATTGTCAGATCCAAGAGCAATTTTTGGTAAATTCGAAGCAACCTGTACATGACGCCCGTATGCATGCAATGTTGTGCTACCGTACTCCGGAATCCTTTAAAGAACGTTTCAAAAGAAGTACTAACGAAGAACTCAAGGTTTTCAATGTCGAAAGTTGGTTAATGCATCATGGCGCAAAACTGAAAGAGCGATTTCAACTTTCCGCCTATAAATTGATGAACCAACTGCTCAAGACTATAGATATCACAAGGGATAGTGAAAAGCCATTTAATGATTTGCAGAATAGCGATACGAACATTCATATCATAGGGGTCGATTCAGATCTCTTCTTTACCGCTAAGGAAAATAAGGAAACCTTTCGACAATTGGCGCAGGCCAACAGTAATGTTACCTACGGCGAGGTACGATCATTGCACGGGCATGATGCGTTTTTGATAGAGTTCGAACAGATGCAAAAACTGTTGACGGACGTTTTCGCAAGAAACGGCAAGTCCCGGAAAGTAAAAGTGCTGAAGTTCGGCGGAAAATCTTTGAGTAACGGGGCAGGCTTGGGCAGCATGCTTGAAATCGTCAAATCAAAAGTGGATAGCGGTGAGAAAATCGCCATTGTGGTCTCCGCTAGAGAAAAAGCGACCGACCAGTTAGAGGCAATATTAGATAAGGCGGCCTCCGGTCTTGATTTCGGAAAAGATTTCGAGGCTTTTGAAAAATACCAGACCCATACGTACAAGAATGTTAATCTAGCGGAAGAGTTCGGAAACTTGTTCAAGCTTTTCGAAGGAGTTTCTTTCTTAGGAGATTACAGTCAGAAAATAAAAGACCAAGTGCTGGCATTTGGCGAATTGATTTCGGCAAAACTTGTTGCCAAATTATTGATCGGTAAAGGGATTAATGCCAAATTTTTGGATTCTAGAAAACTGATAAAGACCGATGACAATTTCGGTGATGCCCAAGTCTTGGAATCTATTTCCAAGGACAAGGTAATGCGCGAATTCGCTTCGCTAGATATAGATGCTGTTCCCATAATTACGGGCTTTATTTCTTCAACGGAACAAGATGAAACCACAACTCTAGGAAGGAACGGAAGTAATTATTCAGCTGCACTGATCGCAAATTTCTTAGATGCGGCCGAACTTCAAAATTATACCCATGTTGACGGAATTTTTACCGCTAACCCAGATTATGTGGCCGATGCTAAACGTATCTCTGAACTTTCCTATGCCGAAGCGAATGAATTGGCAAGTTTTGGAGCCAATATTCTTCATGCGAAGACAATTATTCCTCTAATCGAGAAAAACATTCCGTTGAGAATACTCAACACGTTTAATAGAGATAGCGAGGGCACGCTTATAAGCGCAAAGACAAATAAAGAGGGTATCAAATCGCTGTCCGTAATCGAAAATGTCTCATTGGTCAATCTCGAGGGTAGGGGATTACTAGGTAAAGTCGGTGTAGATGCACGTATTTTTAGGGCACTTAGCGAAAACAATATCAGCGTCAGTATTATTTCTCAAGGATCTTCAGAACGTGGAATCGGCCTTGTTGTCAATGCCGATAATGCACATCGAGCGAAAATTGTTCTTCAAAGAGAGTTTGCCAATGACTTTAAGTCAAAAGACATTAATTTGATTACAGTGGTTAGCGATGTATCGGTTATATCGATTGTAGGCCAAGATCTGAGTTCTTTTCACAAACCTTATAACGCATTGATTACAAATCAAATCGTACCACTTTTGTTCAATAACACCATTACAGGAAAGAACGTTAGCCTAGTGGTCAAGAAATCTGATTTGAACAAGGCCCTGAACGTAATGCACGGGCAGATTTTCGGTATCAGCAAAAAAGTGAACTTGGCCATTTTTGGTCATGGAAATGTCGGCGGCGGCACATTGATCGACCAAATCTTGAAATCTGCTAAGGCCATTAAAAAACGAAAAGATGTTGACTTGAACGTTTTTGCCATTGCCAATTCTAGAAAATTACTTTTGGCGAAAAACGGAATTCCTAGAATATGGAAGTCCGTTTTAAAGGAAAAGGGGAAACCGTATGCAGTTGATGATGTATTTTCCTTTGCAAAACGGCATCATCTCGAGAACTTGATCGTCGTCGATAATACCGCCAGTCAAGATTTTGTAGCTCATTATTTTGAGTTTGTAGAAAATGGATTTGATTTAGTATCGTCGAATAAAATCGCGAATACTTTAGGTTTTGATTACTACCAATTGTTGCGTGAGGAATTGGCTAAAAATCAGAAACAATATTTGTACGAAACAAACGTAGGTGCGGGGCTTCCTTTAATCGATACCATTAAGTTATTACATCTTTCAGGAGAGAATATTACGCGCATCAAAGGCGTTTTTTCAGGTAGTCTTAGTTATATCTTCAATACGTTCTCAGAGGTAGATGCGCCATTTTCTTCCATTCTTAAGGATGCAATTCGAAAAGGATTTACCGAACCTGATGCGCGAGAAGATTTATCTGGTAACGATGTTGGCAGAAAATTATTGATTTTGGCTCGCGAATTGGAATTGAGCAATGAATTCTCCGATATCAAAATACAGAACTTGATACCGACTGCATTGCGAAA
>QIJL01000448.1 GCA_003232435.1 Flavobacteriales bacterium
TGCTTATCAAGGTTTTTTCCTTCGATGGATAGAATTTTGTCGATTTGGTCGATTGTCTTGTGGCCTTCTGATGGAAGACTTCTATTAATGATTCCAATGTTTTGAACATCCGAAGCAATGGAAACGAGAGCCGGTTCGACCGCGTTCATAGTTAGCTGGTTCGTTGACACACATGAAGTGGACAACAAAATTGCCAAAACGCTCATTAGTAGGTATGTAAAATTTTTCATGGGACTAGTTTGGCTAAAATTTATGCTTCAAAACTTATTTTTCAATTATAGGTCTTAATTAAACTCAAAAAATGTTAAAATATTGTGTTTCAAGGACTTCTGATAAAGCAAAAACCCTGATGTTTCCATCAAGGTTTCTTCGCACTAATACTACTAAGATGTTTGGTTCAACGCAAACGATCGACAGATTTTACGAGATCCTCATCTTTTTTGATGGCCCTATTGGCAAGGGCCAAAAAAACGATAGAAATAATAGGAATGAGCATCCCAATACCCTTCTCGGAAATGTTACTTTCTCCGGATAGATTTAGTGATCGGTAAACGAAAAATCCCAGTAAAAAAAGATTCAATATCATGTTCAACCTGTTCAGTACAAATTGATTTTTTCTATTCTTGAACAACATAATGGCAATTAAAGCCAAGGCGGCCGTGGTGTAAAATGCCACCGAAATCATGACCTCGTTTTGGGCAAATACTTGATTTCCCTCTCCATCTGACCAAAGATTCAACCAAAAAGGCAGTATCGCTCCCAAAAGAGCGACTAGTATCAGATAAACGGTCTGTATTCTTTGAATCATTACGTTAAATCCATTTCGGATGGCAAAAATACGTGTCTTTTTAAAAAAATCGACTTATTATTGAAAATAATTCGTATCATTGTCACGTTATTAGTTCTAGCACTTGCCTATCGGGAGAACGCTCCCAAGTAATACCCAAATAACAATTCACTTCATAACTTTTTCAAAAAGTATAATTTATTCAACAACTTCATGTTTGAAATTTCAGATTTAAAAGCTAAAAAGCTGCCTGAACTCCAGGAAATTGCCAAAGGATTGAACGTTCCAAAGTTCAAAACTTTAAAAAAACTTGATCTAGTCTACCAGATTCTAGACCTTCAGGCTTCTAACCCGAAAGCCTCGGCAGATGCAAAGCCGGCAGCCCAACCTAAGCCAAGACCGGAAATCGCAGCTGCCCAAAAAGAAAAGCCAAAAGAGGTTTCAAACCCTCAAAAGGATAACGAAGAATCGGAAAAAACACCCGCTGTTGTAGAGTCTACCGAAAATAAAAGACAGCACCAGAACCGGCCTAATCCGCGTAAGGACCATCAAAAGAACAACCAAAATAAAAATCAGAACACCAATAAAAATCCACGGCATCAAAAACAGACTCACGACAAGAGTAATTTTGATAAGGAGCTAAAGAACCGGTACAAACAGCCCGAATTCGAATTCGATAGTATTATCGAAAGTGAGGGGGTTTTGGATATCATGCAAGACGGTTATGGTTTTCTAAGATCTTCGGATTATAATTATCTCTCATCGCCGGATGATATTTATGTATCCCAATCACAGATCCGACTTTTCGGATTGAAGAACGGCGATACCGTTTTAGGAAATGTTCGTCCGCCAAAAGAAGGTGAAAAATATTTTCCATTGATCAAAGTGAACAAAATAAACGGAATCGACCCCCAAGTGGTTCGCGACCGAGTGTCTTTTGAGCATTTGACACCATTATTTCCACAGGAAAAATTCAACTTGGCCGAGCGCCAAAGCAATATATCGACAAGAATAATCGATATGTTCTCACCTATCGGAAAAGGGCAAAGAGGCATGATCGTCTCACAGCCTAAAACCGGTAAGACCATGTTGCTTAAAGATGTAGCGAATGCAATTGCCGCAAATCACCCGGAAGTTTATTTGATCGTGTTATTGATCGATGAACGCCCTGAAGAAGTTACCGATATGCAGCGCAACGTCCGTGGTGAAGTGGTCGCTTCTACCTTTGATAAAGAGGCTTCCGAACACGTTCGAATTGCCAATATCGTTTTGGAAAAAGCGAAGCGTCTCGTAGAGTGCGGTCATGATGTAGTGATTCTTTTGGATTCGATAACAAGATTGGCGCGCGCTTACAATACGGTGCAACCCGCTTCGGGCAAAGTATTGAGCGGTGGTGTCGATGCCAACGCGCTTCATAAACCTAAAAGGTTCTTTGGAGCTGCCAGGAATATTGAAGGTGGTGGTTCACTATCGATTATCGCAACAGCACTTACTGAAACAGGTTCAAAAATGGACGAGGTTATCTTTGAGGAATTCAAAGGTACTGGTAATATGGAACTGCAATTGGATCGTAAGATTTCGAACCGTAGAATATTCCCTGCAATCGACCTAACTTCCTCAAGTACGCGTAGAGACGATCTTCTGTTGGATGAAAATACCATTCAACGTATGTGGATACTACGTAAATATTTGGCCGATATGAACCCTGTCGAAGCCATGGAATTTATGGAAGGTCGCATCAAACAGACCAAAAACAATGAAGAATTCTTGATGACGATGAACCAATAAACAATTCAAGTCGAAAAATTTCAAAAACCAATGATTGATTTCGTTGGATTTTTTTGCGATAGAATTACGCTTTAACGATTAACAACTCTTTAGTTATCCTTTAAAAATAATATAACCTATTTTTATAAGAAGCAAATGTGTTCCCCCAACAAAGTATTCGCTTTATTAACCCTTAAACCTATGGGCCATGGAGAACACCAAAAAAACGCTTTCTACACTAATTTTTACTTTATTTCTTAGCCTCGTATTAATCAATTGCAAAGACCCAAAAGGGCAACAACCCGATGATGGCCCCAAACCTGAGACAGTAGATAGACCCTCAGAGATTATTGAAGTCGATGTAGCGAGACAACAGTATCTGACCTATGAGAAGCGTAGGATCGATCTAATTCAAAAATATGAGGATTCCGTTGATGGGTATTATGACAAAGGTAAAATACGCCAAGAACAAAATGAACGGCAAGCTCAGGAAGATTCGAACGATCCAAATGGGAAGCGATTCGATGTTGCGCGTTACGTGCATTGGGATTATGAGACCATCAAAAACTATTTAAAATATATTGAACAAGAAGCCGAAGCGGCCAATGTTGAAATTTCGACCTTACGGTTTTATTTTTCGAACTACCCAGAGGGTGATACGGCTGCGGTTCATCCGAGACAGAACTCCATCATCATAACGCCCACTTTGCACAAAGACAAGAGAGAATATATTTTCTCGATTGATGAGAGGGATACCGAAAACATCAAACCTTTGCTTCTTACCGACGGTTTTTTGCCAATTCAAGGACAGGAAAAAGGAATGGGCGGTACCAACGATCAGGATAAAAGGTCTTACGCCTCATTTTTGCCAGAAACCACAACGGTCAATTCAAGTGCGGCAGTCTCTCCATTTCAGCCTGGAACAAGTGTGAGTATGAACAAAGGAAATAGTGCTCCACCTCCCCACCATGAACAATAGAATACTATTTAAAATAGTTCAGTGTTAGAGATATTAAAAAGCAATTTTTTTTTGGCTCTATATGCCATTACATGGATTTTTTCGATTATAAAACTACCCAAGTATTTCGATTCAAGGTTAAAGTATTTTCCCATTATCGTCGGATACACTCTATTCACGGAAATTTTGGGGGCCCTGATCTATAACATCGAAGACTTCACTCTTTTTTCAGAGGAAAAATATTCTTCATATACCCTTCTTATTTATAATATATATGATTTGATTTTCTTTTCTTTTTTCTTCTACGTGTATTGGAAATCGCTATCAAGTGTTAAAATCAAAAAAATAATTAAATATGGAGCACTGCTTTTCCTCCTATGTTTTGCGGTCAATTTATTTATTGTAGATCCAATGAAATATGAGCTTTGGTATGCCTATATAGTAGGCTCGATTTTCCTCATAGTCTCAACTTTAGCATATTTGAATTCACTGAAGTTAAGGTCTGAACATCTCGGTTTTTCGACCGATCTCCTTTTTTGGATAAGTCTTGGCTTGTTAATTTTTCATTTAGGCTATTTGCCCATCACTATTTTCAAAAACTCTAATTTGAACATGACAATTGATGATTATGCCAATATAAGAATAATACACATTGGGCTAATTTTGGTAATGTATACGTCTTTCTTGATAGGTTTCGTGAAAATGAAACGTTTCAAATTAGCTTAGGGTGATCGCATAAAAAAAGCCCCAACGTTTCCGTTGGGGCTTTTAATATTGTAAAATTACAAAGCTGCAATATGCTTGGCCAATTTGCTCTTTAAGTTAGCCGCTTTATTAGCATGTATAACATTGCGTTTTGCAAGCCTATCGATCATACCGACAACCTCAGGAAATAGCTTCTCAGCATCTTTTTTCTTTTCCGTACCACGTAACTTTTTAATCGCACTACGTGTAGTTTTGTGCTGATACCTGTTGCGCAGACGAACTGCTTCGTTTCTACGTATTCTCTTTAAAGCCGACTTGTGATTTGCCATTCTACTTTACTTAATTTTTAGTACTCATTAAGAGCTTTTTTGTAGCCCGTAGGGGAATCGAACCCCTGTTACCAGGATGAAAACCTGGCGTCCTAACCCCTAGACGAACGGGCCATAATTTTGCACAATTGCGGACCAGCCCGACATCAATCTAAAAATGTCATTCTGGCGGGTGCAAAAATACAATTATTTTTATTAACTCGACGCTTATAAACTGTGATTTCATGCTGCGTATTTTATGTGCGGGTGCCTAAAATACCTTTTTGCCCTTTCGGGGTTCGTCCGCGGCATTGCCATATGGCTTTCCGCGCGGTCCGACAAGGTATCCTTGTCCCTTGGCGGGGGCCTGTCCGACGAACCTCTTTGAGGTCGCAGTTCGGATATCCGTCGAGCTCGGGCGAGTACGGGGAAGGGGGGAAAGCCCTATCCGTTCCACGTTCTTTTCGCACCGCGCCCTTACGATCTTGCCGTGGCGGGCCCTTGGATCGTCGAGGGCCGGAAAAACCTTCCCGTCCCCGCCCTTTATCGGCTGTTCGAGGAACGACAGCGGCATTTGTCGGCCCATCCCCCCATCGTATACCATGAACTCCACTTTCCCTTGGTCGGCCACCGTCGATATCATGTTGATCGAGAACCGATCGGCCGTCTTCCCCTTGACGGGCGTTTTTCCCCTCGGGGCATGGGAACGCCCATGTTGACAATCGCCCCTGGCCCCGGTCCCATCGCCCCGGTGTATCCCGGCATTCCCCCTCTTGGCCCTGGCCTTGATCGCCGGGTACGCTTCCCTTGGCCGATCGCCCACTTGCGCCGGCCCCTGTTCGCAGGCTTTTTTCTTGGGCTTCCGGGGCGTGGGGCCCATGAGCGCGGATAGTCCCCCATGGTCATGCGGGCGATCTCGATCCCGAGCTCCCGCTCCACGAGTTCCTGGACCGCCTTGCGCGTCAATAGCCCATAGGGCGGCTTGGTCTGGTCGGGCATCGTGCCGCATACCATACGTCGCACCTTGCCTTCCTCTTGCCCCAGTTGGTGACCGTGTTCACGTGTACCCCGAGTGCCATGGCCACATCCTTTTTCGGCATCCCCTGCTTTATCATGGCGACCCCGCGAAGGCGGAGGGGCCCACGTGCTATATCGTCCAGCCTTCTCAAACCCGGTTTTTCCATGATACAAGATCCGAAAAACCATCCAAAGACCCTAATCCAATACCGTCGGGTTAATAACAAGATATTTCAGCCAAGTTTTTGGCTCCTCCGGTCATGCTCATGCTCCTAGTTGCTTGGTCAAATTTAAAAAGATCCTGATGGTATAGGCGCAACAAAGTACTCGAATCCGGCATCCTTTGCATGCGCCATCTCGACATGGGCATTGTCAAGAGTGACACTACTCTGATGGGTACTGATGGTATTCAAATTAAGCTCGTTTGCATAGGTCTTGAAATCTTCAGGAGACATATCATAATACTTTCCATCACTATAGCCAGCAGCCTCGATATTTTGGTAACCTGTTTCGGCAACTGTCTTTAAAGTCACTTTGGCATCTTCGCCCATGGCATCACAAACGGTGTAAAGTGCCAATCCGCCGAATTGGGTGTTACTTTTCCCCATAGCGCTATTGTCTTCACTACTAATATCTTTACTGGTAGTGCCTTTGCTGGCGGTATCTTTACATGATATTCCACCAACAAGCAGCACTGCTAATACTAAGCTCTTCATTAATAATTTGATTCTTGACTTATTCATTTTCGAGTTTTATTTAGTAATCTGATATGACTTGATTTTGGTATCTTAAAAATATGAACTCGTCTTGGTCGCCTACCAAAAAGAGTATTTCACCTTTTTCTGTTAGAATTAAAATAGTGCTTTGATAATGGCGGACTTCCTTCGTAACTTTAATACCAATAAGTATTTGAGCAATGGAAATGCATCCACAGGAAATACAACATTCTGACTATCGCATTAGAAAGTTAATTGGCGTTTTGGGCTTGGCCCTTCCTTTTCTCTTGCCTATTTCGGAAGGTCAATTTCTCTCTTCGATCAGCCATTATTATTACCTTTCGTTTTCTTCCATATTATTTATCATAATCATCTCATGTTTTGGCTTGTTCTTGATTTCCTATAAAGGATATAAATTAGATGATACCGAAAAAATCAGCGATGATATGCTTACCAACATCGGAGGTCTAGCGGCCTTGGTCGTTGTATTATTTCCAACCTCCTGTTTAGGAAGCGAAAGTGTAGTCATCGATAATTTATGTAAATGCGGAGATTACCCATTGCTTGGGCACAACGACAAGCTAACAAATACGGTTCATCTTGTGAGTGCTGGAATATTCATTTTTACGATGGGCTGGATGTCAAAGTACAAGTTCACAAGAGGTCGAGACGATTCGAACAATAGGGTCTATCGTATTTGCGGAAATATCGTTTGGGGCGCCGTAACATTATTGGTACTTCTTGTCATCGCTGATTTGATCAAAGACGATTTTAAGATTACCAAATACGACGTCTATATTTTAGAAACAATTGCCGTTGTTCCCTTTGCCATATCTTGGGTGATCAAAGGAAAGACCATGGAACATATCAAAGAACTATTCATGAAATAATTTTAATCAAAGTGCCATTGAAGCCCTCGCTCTTTACATTGCTGTTTTTTTTAATCATCACCAATCTTATAAGTTGTGATGAAAAAGTCGAAAAACCCGAACGACCAAATATACTTTTCATTGCTGTGGATGATCTTAGGGCAGAATTGGGTGCCTATGGAAAAAATTATGTGATATCTCCTAATATGGATGCGCTGGCATCCGAAGGTTCCCTCTTTTTGAATCACTACGTGCAAGTACCTACCTGTGGAGCTTCACGTCATGCACTTTTAACAGGGTATCGCCCCTGGAAACAAATACACCTTTCCAATCAAGCTATTGAAAAGGAACTGTCAGATAAGCCTGAAGGTTCCATTCCCGAGACATTCATCCATCGTTTTAAACAAGAAGGTTATCACACCGTCGGAATCGGGAAAATCAGTCATTCCGCCGACGGATACGTTTATGGTTATGAAGAGGAACCTTCTCAAAAAAAGGAACTGCCACACAGTTGGAGCGAGCTTTTGTTCGATTCAGGAAAATGGAAAACAGGTTGGAACGCTTTTTTCGCTTATGCCAATGGGGAGGATCGTCAGAGTTTAAAAAAACAGGTTAAACCTTATGAAATTGGCGAAGTAGATGATGAAGGATATCCCGATGGACTTACGGCCAATCTTGCCATTTCAAAACTGCAGGAACTTAAAAACCAAGGCAAACCCTTTTTTATGGGCGTCGGTTTTTTCAAACCGCACCTTCCTTTTAATGCCCCAAAAAAGTATTGGGATTTGTATGACCGTGATTCCCTTCCGATAAGTGATAATCCGAATATTCCTGAAAATATAAATTTGAAAAGTCTGCATGTAAGTGGGGAGTTCAATCAATATGCCTTGGGAGAAGAAAAGGCAAGTCTTTCAAAATCGGTTTCAGATGACTACGCTCGAAAACTAAAGCATGCCTATCTCGCCTCGATAAGTTATGTGGATGCACAAATCGGAAAATTGGTGCAAGAATTAACATCCACAGGACTCGATAAAAATACCATCATTGTTATTTGGGGAGACCATGGTTGGCATTTGGGAGACCAACGCGTTTGGGGCAAACATACCTTATTTGAAAATGCTTTGAGGAGTGCATTGATTGTCAAATCCCCTTTTTTGGAACATCAAAACAAAAAAGTGCAAACGATTATTGAGTCGGTCGATGTCTATCCCACTTTATTGGAATTGGCAAACATTCCTTCAAAGCAAAAATTGGATGGAGAAAGTTTTGTGAAATCTATGAAACAAAAAAAATCCAAAGGAAACGAGATGGCCTATAGTTATTTCAAAAGAGGAATTTCAATGCGCACTACAAAATATAGATTAACTAAATATTTTAGGGAAGATGAACCTACAATCGAATTGTACGACCATAGCGATAATTCACTTGAAACCGTAAATATAGCCCTTGAAAAACCTGAAATCGTTGAAAAGTTATTACCACTTCTAGAACAAGGAAATACGGGTCTTTATGATTAAAATTAAGGTCTTAAGATCTTTCAGGAAATTCTCCCAAAAGTTTTTATTACTTTGCGCAACGTAAAATAAAATCTGGCAATGGTAGTTCTTGGTATCGATATTGGCGGCTCTGGCATGAAAGGGGCATTGGTAAATTCTGTGACCGGCGAAATGTTGACCAAACGCCATCGCATACCGACACCCCCCTCAAGAAAGCCCAAGGAAATGGCCGAAGTCGTGGCTCAAATTGTCAAACACTTCGATCATAAAGGTCCCGTCGGGGTTGGTTTCCCGACCGTAATCAAGCACGGGATTTGTAAATCACCTGGTAATCTTCATAAAAAATGGCTCGGGGTCAATGTAAAGGAATTGTTCAGCGAGGCGACTGGCTTACCAGTAACAGTAGTCAATGATGCAGACGCTGCTGGCTACGCCACTATGAATTATGGCATCGGAAAGGGTAAACAAGGCCTAGTGGTCATGATTACCATCGGCACCGGTCTCGGAAGTGGTGCTTTTTGGGACGGCGAACTGATTCCGAATTTTGAATTGGGCCAGATTCCATATAAAAAATACAAGAAAATTGAGCTTTGGGCCGCTGATTCTGCCAAAACACGCGATGAACTTACATATATGCAATGGGGCAAACGTTTCAACAAATTCTTGAAATATGTCGAATTGATTATCGCTCCCGACCTTATTATTTTGGGTGGTGGTGCTTCGAAAGATTTTGATGAATACAAAGATCGTATTACAATCGAAACACCTGTTGTTCCCGCAGAACTTCGTAATCAAGCCGGTATTGTTGGTGCTGCCGCTGCTGCTTTGCATCAAGCACCAAAAGATTAATCGATCTTATCTTTTAGTCGAATTGAAATATCTGGCTTTCTTGGGCCAGGACTTTTATATCATTCGATTTTGTGAATTGCAATTTGAAACCTTCTTTTTCCAGGACCGCTGCCCAATGTTCATAGTCATGTAATTTTATCATCTTTCTATCCGTTTTGATAACGCGCCAGAACGGAACATTGGAATCCATTTTTGATAAGCTTTTTAAGTGATTTCCTGTGCGCATGGGACAAGTTACATCAGACCCGAAATCGGCCGCCAATTTCTTTGCCAATGTGTCGGTAGTGGTTACTTTCCCCTTCGGAATTTTTTCAATTAGTTCTTCGATCATTTCAATATCCGGGTGCAACATAGTACCCCTTCCAAAATATTTTTCCATTTTTTCGGGAACCGGAACGATCTTTGGAAACTTCATACAAGTTCTTGTTTAACCTGTTTCGCAAATAATCTAGAAGCAATAAGAGTAGCCACAAAAAGCTCGAGCCAACTTAAAGGCAAGGTTAGCCAAAGAAGGTTCCAATCCGATAGTCCCATATTTGAAACGCCTACCCAAAAAAGCACGAAAAAGAAAGCCCATGAAATCGTCGATGATATGCATATGGCTCGCAAATTGTTGCCGAATATTTTGGCATACATCCAAAAAAGAAAAACGGTTAGGGCGGTCAACAACGTTCCCCAAATAATCCAAATCATAAGAACCGGCAAAGTTGTTTCAGGAATTTCGCTCCCATTCGATTGCATCTTCGGAACCACCATGACCAAATAACGAAAAGTCTCCGATATTTGGACCCAAATACTTGTGATCAAGGTAATTATGGCAAAACGTTTAAGGTCAAAGTCATACTGCTGCATCCTACAGAAGATTTAAGGTTTCTTTCATTTTGACCACTACACTTTCAGGAGTTTGAAATTGCGCTGTTGAACGGAAAATGGCGGCCGATTTTTCCAAAACATCGATTTTCTCGATCAGTTCGATGCTTCGCTCTTTTTGATTCGCAAAACGTAATGACTTGGGGTCAATAATTTTTTTGGAAATCAAATAATCGATTTTCTTATTACACCGGCAAGAGTTGTCAGGATTAGCCAGCCCACATTTCGAATGTAAAAAATTTCGAAGCTTTTCTTTGGAACGAGACAATTGCTTCCGAAAATTCTCTGGAGTAATTCCTAAAATTTCAGCACCCTCAGAACTGTTAAACTCTAAGATCATACCAAGAATGTAGACCATTCTGTTCGTCTCGTTCAAGCACAATAACATACCGTGGGTACAGCTTACTTTTACCTCTTCCTCCAACAAAAATTGCTCTCCCTTGTTCTGCGTATATAAAATGGTCTCCGAATGTCCTGAATCGATGAGTTCTCCATATTGCACAAAGTTCATGGCGAACTCGCGACTTTTTTTCTTTTTGACCGTTAATAGGTAGTTTGTTGCAATACGATAGACCCATGTCCTGAATTTGCTTTCCCCTCTAAAAGTACTCAGGCGGGTCACTATTTTAACCAAAACTTCTTGGCTAGCATCTTGGGCATCTACAGGATAAAGCAACATCCGCAAAGAAAGGTTATAGACCAAATCCTTGATTTCGATAATGACAAGTTCTAGTGCTCTCTTATCTCCCTCGTTCGCCTCAGCGACCAATATTTCTAGCTGGTCTTTCATGGTATCTATATATTAGACGACCAAAAGATACTAACTGTGACAAAAAACCGAAAAATAAAGTGCGGGTTGTCATTCCAACGTAGGGGGGAATCCGAAGTCAGACTGCAAGGAGATTCCTCGTTTCGCGATGCTTCACTCGGAATGACAAAAAGAGATTAATCGATCTTATTCCGTTTTCTATCGACCTCGGTCAAGTGAATCTTTCGAAGTCGCAAATGTTTTGGCGTTACCTCGACATATTCATCTTTTTGGATGTATTCCAAAGCTTCCTCCAAAGAGAATTTAATTGCCGGAACGATCTTTGCCTTATCATCCGCCCCTGAAGAACGAACGTTGGAAAGCTTTTTCGTCTTTGTAATATTAATGGTCATATCATCGCCACGGGAATTCTCACCGATAACCTGCCCTTCATAGATATCCTCACCTGGATCAACGAAAAACTTTCCGCGATCTTGCAATTTATCAATTGAATACGGAATCGACTTTCCCTTTTCCATAGAAACCAATGAACCATTTTGACGCTGCGGAATATCGCCCTTCAGCGGTTGGTATTCTAAAAAGCGGTGGGCCATAATGGCTTCCCCGGCCGTTGCGGTCAATAGTTGATTACGAAGTCCGATAATTCCTCTTGAAGGAATAATAAATTCACAGGCCATGCGATTTCCTTTGGCCTCCATACTTGTCATTTCCCCTTTTCTCATCGAAACCATTTCTATGGCCTTGCCCGAAACTTCTTCCGGAAGGTCGATGGTCAATTGCTCGACAGGCTCGCATTTAACTCCATCAATGGTTTTAATGATAACCTGTGGCTGTCCAATCTGCAGCTCGTAACCTTCGCGTCGCATTGTTTCTATCAATACGGAAAGGTGCAGCACACCGCGACCAAAAACCATAAATTTATCTGCACTATCGGTCTCTTCAACACGTAACGCCAAGTTTTTTTCCAATTCACGCTCTAAACGTTCCTTAATATGGCGAGAGGTAACGAACTTGCCCTCTTGCCCGAAAAACGGACTATCATTTATCGTGAACAACATACTCATTGTAGGCTCGTCGATGGCGATGGTCTCCAACCCTTCGGGATTTTCAAGATCAGCAATAGTATCACCGATGTCAAAACCTTCAAGCCCCACCATGGCGCAAATATCTCCCGCGGAAACTTCCTGAACCTTATTTCTTCCTAATCCTTCGAAGGTAAAAAGCTCTTTTATTTTTGATTTAATGATACTGCCATCCCTTTTGACCAAAGAAACCTGCTGCCCTTCTTTCAAAGTTCCTCTTTGTAGTCTACCTATGGCGATTCTTCCTGTAAAAGAGGAGAAATCCAAAGAAGTGATCAGCATTTGAGTATTGCCTTCCTGAGGTTCAAAACTTGGAACATGCTCAATGACCATATCCAACAAAGGCTCGATATTGTCAGTTGGTTTTTGCCAATCATCGCTCATCCAATTGTGTTTCGCCGATCCGTAAACGGTAGGGAAGTCCAATTGCCATTCTTCAGCATCCAACTCGAACATCAAGTCGAAGACCTTCTCGTGGACCTCATCAGGGGTACAATTCTCTTTATCCACCTTATTGATGACCACACAAGGTTTCAAGCCTAATTCTATTGCTTTGGATAATACAAAGCGGGTCTGTGGCATTGGTCCTTCAAAAGCATCTACCAACAAAAGAACACCATCGGCCATATTCAAGACACGTTCTACCTCGCCTCCAAAATCGGCGTGACCAGGAGTGTCGATTATATTTATCTTCGTGCCTTTGTAGACCACGGAAACATTTTTAGATGTAATGGTAATACCGCGCTCTCTTTCGAGGTCATTGTTGTCAAGAATCAAATCACCCGTATTCTCGTTTTCACGGAATAGCTGACAATGGTACATGATCTTATCGACCAAGGTGGTCTTACCGTGGTCAACGTGGGCAATAATGGCAATATTCTTCGTTGTAGGCATAACTCTTATTTTCAGCGTGCAAAGATACCGCTAATTTCCCCGCTGTGGCATAAAGTTATATTAATATAACCCGTTGTGCATTATGATTTAGAGTAAAAGAAGTTGTGCAAACCGCTAAATAGCAGTAAATCGAAGTAACGACAAATCAATTGAACATGCACAACTTTAAAGCAAATTACGAGATGATATTGAAAGTACTCAAACAAATATCGGAAGAAACCCTCTTGCCATACCAAAGGCGTAA
>QIJL01000619.1 GCA_003232435.1 Flavobacteriales bacterium
ATGATGATGGAGACGGTATCCCGAATAGTAAAGACACCGATGATGACGGCGATGGTATTCCAGATGACCAAGAGGATGACGATGGAGATGGCATTCCAAATGGAGAGGATACCGATGATGACGGTGATGGTATTCCGGACGGAGAAGAAGATGATGATGGAGACGGTATCCCGAATAGTAAAGACACCGATGATGACGGCGATGGTATTCCAGATGACCAAGAAGATGACGATGGAGATGGCATTCCAAATGGAGAGGATACCGATGATGATGGTGATGGCATCCCGGATGGGGAAGAAGATGATGATGGAGACGGTATTCCGAATAATGAAGACACCGATGATAACGGCGATGGTATTCCAGATAACGTAGAAGATGACGATGGTGATGGTATTCCAAATGGAGAAGATGCTTTCCCATTAGACCCAAATGAAGATACAGATACCGATGGCGATGGCATAGGCGATAATGCAGATACCGACGATGACAATGATGGTATTTTAGATTCAGATGATGCCTTCCCTAAAAGTGACGAACCTTTATTAGTTCCTGCAGAGGTATTTACTCCAAATGGCGACGGCATGAACGATAATTGGGTAATTCCAGGCATTGATAATTATCCCAACTCAGTTGTAAAAGTATATAATCGCTGGGGGCATGAAATATTTGCTGCTAATGGTTATCAGAACAATTGGAATGGGGCTTATAGCTCTAATTCGGAAAAGCTTCCCGCAGGTTCGTACTTGTACGTAATAGATCTGGGCAATGGTAGCGCAACATTAAGAGGATGGATATTCATCAATTATTAATGAAATTAAAGTCGACAAAAATGAAATCAATATATAGAATCGTATTACTGGCGGTGTTGTTTACCGGTATAAGAGCAGAAGCACAGCAAGATCCCAATTATAGCTTTTACGGGTATAATATGAATTTGATAGACCCATCGTTTGCAGGCACGGGTGAGAGGGCTAATGTAGGCCTGAACATGCGTAGTCAATGGGCAGGTGTTAAAGGCGCCCCTCAGACTCAAAGCTTGTTTTTTGGTAGCCCTGTCGGTAATAAAGTAGGTCTTGGAGTATCGATTATCAACGATAAGACCTTCATTGAATCCCAAACTTCGATTGCCGCTGATTTTTCATATAAATTACAATTGACTGACGAACTGAATTTGTATTTTGGAATTAAGGCGGGTTTCAATTCCTATGATGTGAATACGAACGGATTGATAAGTTATGGTATTGGACAGGATGCCTCGTTAATGAATTTAGATGGGCGTTTCTACCCCAATATAGGAGCTGGAGCCCATCTTAAACATAATGATTATTTTGTGTCGTTCTCTATCCCCAAATTATTAACACCGGCTAGGTTGGAGGAAGGTAATGGAATAGCACGTTTGGGTACCGATAAGCTTCATATGTACTTTTCGGGAGGCTATGTAATTCGTTTAAACGGAGGAATGGAATTAAAGCCAATGGCCTTGGTACGTTATGTAGATGCATCGCCATTGTCCATAGATTTAACGACTATATTGACATTGAACAGCTTTTTCGATATAGGGGCGGCCTACCGCCTCGACGAGGGCATGAGCGGTCTGTTCATATTTAAGGTATCGCCTAATTTCGAATTGGGCTATGCCTATGAAGCGGCTTTTGAAAACCCAGTTCGAAATTCCTCTAATGGAACCCATGAACTAATGATGAACTTCAAGCTTTGATCTTAAGAACTATGAAGTTGGGAATAGGAGTGAAACGGCTATTCTTAAAATGGCCGTTTTTATGTTTGCAATTTTGATATAGAACTGGTTTAAACTTTTTCTTCTTGAAATTTATCAGGGCTATCGCAATGAATGCGAGGTAGTTGAAACCTTTCCGGCTTTCCGTTGTGGTAGGGAACCTATTTAGCAATGACCTGAGACCATCCACCCAAGCATTGGTCGGTTCTTCCGCATAGCGTTCATCATATTGGGTCTTGGTCGAAATATTCGTCCCTTTCCTTACCCCCCCGTTGCGCTTGTTTAAGCATATATTGGCGTTGACTTCCTTTCTATCGCACAATCTGCGGAAGTCCTTCGAATCGAATCCGGCATCGGCGTTAAGGATGAGCAAGAGACCGTACAGCGCAGTCTCAATAGAGGGGAACCCTATCATCAGTTGACTTCCGCCATTTCCAAAGTCAATGGCGGAAGGATACTTAATGGCAAAAATGAAATTGATTTATGAAACTATGTTTTATAAACAGTACCGTCCGGTTAAAGACGTAAGACCGCTGCGCTACTAGATATAAGACGTAAGACTAAATTGCAGCTATTTGAAAATCAATAGCTATACCAGATAATTTCTTAGCTATCGCTGAAGGCTGCATAAAGTTTCAAAAGCACTTGTGCTGAGCCTGTCGAAGTAAGGTGTCAAGTTTCGATCCGGCATTGATGCTTAATGATTGCGGGCATTGTCTAAACTTTTAAAAAAGTTTACCGGACAAAAATGTTTTATAAATACGAATTCGATTTATCATGACGAAAGGCAAATGTTGCCCAGAAAAGAACAAGTAGAAAAAAATAACCTTAGATCGGGTATATCAAATATTTCTCCCGAACCTTCTTAAAAGCTTCCAGGTCTTCTTGCCAAGTTGTTTTTATTTCTTCCTCCGTAAGTCCTTCCTCGATTTGTTTTTGAAGTGTTTCGGTGCCAGCATGTTTTGTGAACCCCGAAGTGTTAAAAAAGAGAGATTTATCCGTACAATTGACATAGGCATCGATGAGCCATTTTAAAGAGACTTCATTTACCCGAGGGATAGCCGATAGATCTTTCCCAAAACACTTTTCCCCTTTTTCCTTCGGATTTTTTGAGCCGAAGTTTGGCCTGGGAGTGTAAGTGAAGCTATACTGACTTTGATCTAAAAAAGACGCTCCGTATCGCTGAAATTGAAATTCGGAACCGCGGCCGGCATTGATATTCGTGCCTTCGAATAGCCCTAGGCTAGGGTAGAGGTTGATCGCCTTGGCATTCGGTAAATTGGGCGAGGGCCTCAAGGGCAGATCATATTCTGACTGATGGGTGTATTTTTTCAGTGGTACGACGGTCAAGACAACTTCTTTACTTCCCTTGAGCCAACCTTCGCCATTGATCATCTTTGCATATTCACCGATGGTCATGCCATAAACGAGGGGTATATTGGTCATGCCAAGAAATCCTTGGTGCTCCGTTTCCATGGTCGGGCCGTCGACATAATGCCCATTCGGGTTTGGCCGGTCAAGTACGATAATCTGCCTTTTACTTTCGGCACAGGCCTCCATAACCAATTGCAATGTGGCGATATAGGTATAAAATCGAACGCCCACATCCTGTATGTCGAAAATCACGATATCTACATTTGCAAGTTGTGAAGGAGTGGGTTTTCTGTTATCTCCGTAGAGCGAGATTATAGGTAATCCGGTTTTTGAATCGATACCGTCTTTTACATGCTCCCCGGCATCGGCACTTCCTCGAAAGCCGTGCTCAGGGGCGAATACTTTCTTGATATCGATATTCAAAGTTAGTAGCGAGTCTACCAAATGAGTGTATCGCCCTTCTCCCTTGAATATTACACTGGTCTGGTTTGCAACTATGGCAATTCGCCTACCCTTTATAATGGGTAGATATGCCTTGAGATTGTTGGCCCCCACAATAATCGGTGATTTGACTAGGCCGTTTTCGACATTCGCGTTACTCGTTTCAGTTCCGATGGTCTTACCTTGATTTCCACAAGAACTGACTATGATTATGGGAATCAAAACCCATAATAAAACTGTATTTTTGAAATCGGAAAAAATGGACATCTTTTGAATTTAGAATTCTTTATCGCAAAAAGGCTTATTAGGGGAGCGGAGCATAAAATTAGTATATCCGCGACAATAATAAAAATCGCAATAGTGGCGATCGCACTGAGCATTATCATGATGTTGATGGCCATTGCGACCGGGGTGGGCCTCAAGAATAAGATCAGGGAAAAACTTACCGCATTCAACGGTCATATTCAAATTCAAAATTACGACAACAATGTTTCCGATATCTCGATTGCCCCGGTTTCTTTGAAGCAAGATTTTTATCCCGAATTCAAGAATATCGAGGGTGTTTCGCATGTACAGGCTGTTGCAACTAAAGGAGGTGTAATTCGTACCGAAGAAACTTTTGAAGGTACGATCGCCAAGGGGGTGGGAACCGATTACAATTGGGGTCTTCTCGATGAATATATTGTTGCCGGTCGGTTACCTGATTATTCCGGTAAATTAAATGATGAGGTATTGCTATCACGACTAACGGCGAATCGTCTAAAGTTGAAGGTAGGGGACTCATTTTTTATTTTTTTCCCCAAAGAAGATGATTTATCGAGTCCGAATCAGCGCAAATTTGAAATTGTCGGTCTATATGATAGCAGCTTCGAGGAATTCGATGGCACGTACTTCTTTACGGATATTCGACATATTCAGCGAATGAATAAATGGGAGTCGGATCAGATAGGAAATTTTGAGGTTTTTCTCGAAAATTTTGATGATATCGATGAAAAGAGCAAGGAAATATATGGGCAGACAGTATCTGACCTCGACGCCCAGAACATAAAAACAAAGTACTATGATACGTTTGAATGGATGAGTCTATTCGATTTTAATATTGCGATGATAATTGGTATAATGATAATTGTTGGAGGAATCAATATAATCACCGCACTTTTGGTGTTGATTTTGGAACGTACCCAAATGATCGGCATTTTAAAAGCAATGGGGGCATCTGATTTGATGGTTCGGAAGGTTTTTTTGTACAATGCGACTTATTTAATAGGAATCGGCCTTTTTTGGGGCAATGTAATCGGGTTAGGGCTCTTACTTCTCCAACAGAAATTTAAATGGTTCAAGTTTCCGAATCCTGAAGAATACTATATCGATTATATTCCGGTTCACATTGATATTAGCACAGTAATCATATTGAATTTAGGGGTTTTGTTACTTTGTTTTTTGATGCTGTTGATTCCCTCAATGATTATATCAAAGATTTCACCTGTCAAGGCCATAAAATTCGAATAGAGATTGAAGACTTATTTTTAACTTAAAAACCTGAGTTCGATTAATAACCTAGATGGCACATTAAGTAAAACGTTGAAAATCATTGATTTGTCATTTCGACAGAGCGAAGTATGAGCGACGAGAAATCTCAACAGCTTGAGATTCCTCCTCATAAGCTAGGCTTAGGTATTTTCAATCAAAAAATATTTTGATTTCAATAACGTTCGGAATGACATTTTTTCAAAGAAATAAACATACCGTATTGATATATACTCGTGCCAAGGCAAAATTTTTCGGCATAGCCTCAGCTACGGCGATAAATTTTAACGAAGGCATAGGGGAAAAGACCAAGTAGAAATTTCGGATTTCCATTTGGCAGGAGTATACAAATGCATATTAATCGAACTCAGGTTAAAACAATTTATTTCCATTAATGGAATACGCGAAAAATATATTGGAAACCATTGGGGGCACCCCTCTTGTCAAACTAAATAAGTTGGTGGAAAATTTACCTTGTTTGGTATTGGCAAAATATGAAACTTTCAATCCCGGTAACTCGGTCAAAGACCGCATGGCGCTCCAGATGGTTGCCGATGCCGAGGAAGCAGGCCTATTAAAACCCGGTGGAACTATTATCGAAGGTACTTCCGGAAATACCGGTATGGGTTTGGCACTGGTTGCGGTAATTAAGGGATACAAGTTGATTTGCGTAATGAGCGCCAAACAATCCAAAGAGAAAAGCGATATACTTAAAGCGATGGGTAGCGAAGTACATGTCTGCCCGACCGACGTGGCCCCTGAAGACCCAAGAAGTTACTATTCCACCGCCAGGCGGTTGGCATCCGAAATTCCCAATTCATGGTACGTAAATCAATATGACAATCCGTCGAACGCAAAAGCTCACTTTTTAAGCACGGGGCCGGAAATTTGGGAACAGACCAATGGCAAGGTCACACATTTTGTGGTCGGTGTCGGTACTGGTGGAACGGTTTCTGGTGTCGGTAAATATTTAAAAAGTAAAAATCCTGATGTAAAAGTATGGGGTGTTGACACATACGGTTCAGTTTTCAAAAAATACCATGAGACAGGTATTTTCGATGAGAAAGAAATTTATCCATACAGCACCGAGGGTATCGGGGAAGATATTCTTCCTGAGAACGTAAACTTTGAGGTCATCGATGGTTTTACGAAAGTAACCGATAAAGATGCGGCAGTTTATACGCAACGTTTGGCCAAAGAAGAAGGCATGTTCTTGGGTAATTCTGCAGGGGCGGCGATTAAAGGATTGTTGCAACTCAAAGAACATTTTACAAAAGACGATGTCGTCGTTATACTTTTCCATGATCATGGAAGCCGCTATGTAGGCAAAGTGTTCAATGACGACTGGATGCGCGAAAAGGGATTTTTAGAATAGTTTTGGTATATTGATCATAAAATGTGTTGCTATGAAACGAATTCCCCACCGTCGTATTAGGCTCTTTTTTCCTATTTCCATCCTGCTTTTACTAATACTTAGCTATTCATGTAGTAGCGATAATACCATAGCTCCGCCTGTTGATCAGGAAAAAGAAAAAGAACCCGAAGTGGAGGTAATTGCTCCTGAAGATAAATTGCCATTAATTCAGATCAATACCAACGGAAGTGAAATTGTTGACGAACCCAAAATTGAGGCAAGTATAGAGATTACCGTGTCCGGTGAGGTAACTTATGATGGATTCGTCGGAATCGAATTTCGTGGGTCTTCTTCCCAAGGCTTTCCTAAAAAGTCTTATGGCCTCGAAACTAGAGATGAGACCGGTGAAGACCTGAAGGTTGAACTATTGGGTTTTCCCGAGGAGGAAGATTGGATATTGCACGGTCCGTACAGTGACAAGTCATTGATGCGAAATATGCTGATTATGGACTTATCTAGGGATATTGGCCAATATGCCAGTCGTACAAAATTCGTCGAACTTGAAATCAATGATAGTTTTCAAGGCGTTTATGTTTTTATGGAAAAATTAAAACGCGATGGCGACCGCATCGATATCAGTAAGTTAGAAGAAGATGAGAATACAGGCGAGGATCTGACCGGAGGTTATATTCTTAAAATAGATAAGACATCTGGAAGCAATTTAGGGGAGGGTTACAATGATCAGAATTCTTTCGGTTCCGTTTATGACCCACCATTTGCCAATATGGGTCAAGAAATCAATTTTTTATATGAGTACCCAAAGGCGGAGGACATAACTTCTGAACAAAAGGATTATATATCGAACTATGTGTCCCAGTTTGAAGACGCTCTGGCATCCGATGATTTTCAAGATCCGACATTAGGTTATGCCGCTCATATAGATGTGACAAGTTTTATCGATTTCTTTTTACTGAATGAGATTTCAAACAATGTTGACGGATTTCGCTTGAGCACATTTATGCATAAAGACAAGAATGAAAAGTTGAAAATGGGACCTATTTGGGACTTCAACTTGGCATTTGGCAATGCCGATTATTGCAGCGGAGGTGAAACCAATGTTTGGGCATACAGGTTTAATGAACGTTGCCCGAGTGATTTTTGGCAAATACCTTTTTGGTGGGATAGGTTACTGCAAGACCCCACATTTGTCACTCAACTAAAAGATCGTTGGAATACTTTACGTAGTAGCACTCTGGGAAATGCATCGGTTCAAGCGAAAATTCAGGTCTATCGAACTACTCTGGACACAGCAGGGGCTGTGGATACCAATTTTAGCACTTGGCCGATTTTTGGCTCATACGTCTGGCCCAATAGGTTTATAGGAGATAACTACGATCAAGAAATGGAATATTTCACCTCTTGGGTAGACGGTAGATTGAATTGGTTGGATTCGGCCATAGACGGATTGTAATTTCCAATAGGAAGATGTTCGCCCTACACAGGACTTTATTGTTATAAGATTTACCACCCCTATTTTCCCAAATGATTTATAACTTAGTGATTCGGAAATTTTTTTGGACCGTCATGACAAAAAACCGCTTTCTAATCGCAGTAATTACCTTTGGGTTGCTCGTTGGCTGCAATGATTCCCAAAAAACGGATTCCACCGGGAAATCTGAAAAACGGATCGCAAGAATGAACCGGGTTTCCGCTTTGCCCCTAAAAGTAAAATCGCCAAAAGACAATCCGTTTTCAAAAGAGAAAGCCGACTTGGGAAAATTGCTTTTTTATGACCCCGTTCTTTCCGGGAATAAAGATGTTGCGTGCGCCACTTGCCACCATCCGAACACGGGGTATGCCGAATTTTTGGATCTTTCCATTGGTCCGAATGCCCATGGTCTCGGTTCGAGAAGAAGGTTCAACAGAGATAATGACATTCCGTTTGTAAAAAGAAATGCCCAAACGGTTTTGAATGCCGCATTCAATGGAATTGACGGCAACAATAGATATGACCCTTCAGATGCATCGATGTTTTGGGATGAAAGGGCAAGAAGTCTTGAAAAGCAAGCTCTAGAACCTATCAAAGCTTTAGAAGAGATGCGCGGCAAAGGGTTTTCCGAGGACGAGATTTTGAATGTCGTTGTAGAACGCCTGAAAGAAATACCCGAATATCGAAAATTATTCGGGGAGGCTTTTGGTACCGACAATGCTATAACAATTGAGAATTTAGCCAAATCCATTGCCGCATTCGAGCGCACTTTAGTCACTAACAATTCCCGGTTTGACAAATACATGAGGGGCGATAAAGATGCAATCCATATCTCAGAGAAAGACGGATTCGAACTTTTTAAATCGGTCGGTTGTATCAATTGTCATAACGGCCCAATGTTCTCGGATTACCTGCCCCATGTTTTGGGTGTACCACGAAATAGCAAACTACGGGATATAGATAGGGGAATCAACGATACTTTTGCCTTTAGAACGCCCAGCCTTCGTAATTTGAGGTTTACAGCCCCCTATATGCACAACGGAAGTTTAACGACTTTGAAAAGAGTACTGGAATTTTATGAGGATATTTCAAATGGAAAGGAAAGAAACCCCGATGTTCCTGCAGAAAAATTCGATCCTTTCGTTCGTGAACTAAAATTGAGCGTAAAAGAAATGTCTTTGATCATTTCATTTTTGAACACCTTGAACGACGACGAATTTGATAAGAAAATTCCGGAAGACGTACCTAGCGGACTTTCTGTCGGCGGCAATATAAATTGATATTGAAATGGAAGAATTGGTTTTAAAAAATGCGAACGTTCACATCGAAAATGGCGAATTGGCAAGTTACAAGATTGATGGCCACGAATTTATACATCAAAAGGGAAGCCCGGGTTGGCGAAATTCCGATACCGAGATGTTTCCCATTATCGGGCCTACAGATGAAGCGGATTTTAAGGTTGATACTCCAAGGGGGCCGGCTATTCAAGACCAACATGGCTTGCTACGCGAACTTTCCTATGACATGATTTCAAAGGGTATGACCTCGGCGGTCTATCAAAAAGAATATGTGGCGAACACTAGAGTTGCGAATTCGAAATATCCCGAGAAATCAACTGCCAAAAAACTTTCTTGGTCTTATGACTTTAATTTTCAAAAAAGTTTTTCATTGTCGGAAGACGGATTGGAAATATCATTTAAAATAATAGGTGAGGAAGGAATGCCATTTATGTTGGGATATCATCCGGCATTTAAACTGCACATAGAAGAGCCATCCATAGAAACAAATGATCGAAACATTTCTTTGAAGGAAGTTCTATCAGTGGGAAGTCGAGCCCTTCAAGTTGCAAATTGCGAAAACATCCTCCTAAAAGACAAAAAGAGCCTTTCCATAAAAACGAAAGGATTCGGTAATTTTATGCTTTGGACCGAGGTGCCAAATATGGTTTGTATCGAGCCGATCACGTTTTATCCGTATGCTGTTGAAGCGAATGATCTGCACAAAGGTTTTGATTTTCTCGGAAAAGAGCCGAAAGAGTTTATAGTTCAGATTACCCCAAAAACAAGGAAATAACGAACTTTTTTGACGAGTATATTGGATGATAAGCTCTAAAATAAAACCACAGTTGCGATGAGTTTTTTAAAAGCCGAATGGAGGAAGTTGGCAATTGCCAACTATGAAATAGACAAGTCCATTCTAAAAGATTATATCCCATTTGGAACTGAACTGGACCTTTGGGAAGACAAGTGTTATGTAAGTCTCGTAGGATTCATGTTCGTAAACACAAGATTGTTTGGCGTTAAAGTACCATTTCATGTCAATTTTGAAGAAGTAAATTTAAGGTTTTATGTAAAAAGATTTGAAAACGATGAATGGAAAAGAGGGGTAGTATTTATCAAGGAAATTGTTCCAAAGAGAACTTTGACATTTGTTGCCAACATGGTATACAAAGAGAATTATGAAACCATGAAAATGTCTCATCAATGGGAAGAAAACGACGAGAGTAGAATTGTGGCCTACAATTGGCGGAAAGGATCAAATTGGCAATTGATAAAGATTTTGGCTTCGCTAGAATCAGAAAAAATTGAACCCGAAAGTGAGACGGAGTTTATTACAGAACATTATTGGGGATACGCGAAAGTAAATAGTAAAACTTCGAACGAGTACGAAGTAACCCATCCGAAATGGAAAAAATATAATGTTATTGACTACGAAATAAAGGTAGACTATGCTGATGTTTACGGCGAAGCATTTGATTTCCTCTCATCTGAGAAACCAAACTCCGTTATGTTGGCTGAGGGTTCTGAAATTACAGTAGAGAACAAAAGAAAAATCGAATAAAAATTTTGAAATTGAAAGGGAATGCATAAAACGCTTAGAACAGATTCTTCAAACAACGATTTTATAAAGTTGGTGGCGACCTTAGATGCCGAGTTGGCGGAAAGAGATGGCGAAGACCATTCGTTCTACGACCAGTTCAACAAAATCGATAGCATCGAACATGCACTGGTTTTTTACTATGGAGAAACACCAGTGGCTTGCGGAGCAATAAAGGAACACGGTAAAAATTCCATGGAAGTAAAACGAATGTACACCCTGCCCGACTTCCGTGGCAAAGGCCTTGCCTCTAAATTACTTGTCGAATTAGAAAATTGGGCTCGGGAACTGGGTTATGCCAAATGTATTTTGGAAACCGGTAAAAGACAGCCCGAAGCGATTGCTCTTTACAAAAAGAACAGATACCGAATGATTCCGAATTATGGTCAATACGCTGGAATCGAAAATAGTGTATGCTTCGAAAAAGTGTTGTGAACAGCGAAGCCTCCCTTTTGGGTAGCATTAAAATCGCCTTGTAATTTTTCAATCGAATTAGGTATATACAATGGCACGCAGATGACGCAGATTAAGATTTTACCTGCCAGCCGGCAGGCTGGTCTGCGGGTATCTGTCGAATCTGCGTCATCTCCGTTCTATCTTCTGATTTGACGACGTTAATGCTAAAGAGTCCGACTATTTAAAAACTGTTCTTTGGGTGGAGATTAAGAACGAATTTTTTTATCGTTAAATTTGACCAATGCAAAAATTTCTTCCATTTCTGCAGTGGGTGCCAAACTATAAATCCGCTTTTCTTAAAAAAGACCTGATCGCAGGTTTGACCGTGGCGATTGTTTTGATTCCACAAGCGATGGCCTATGCCATGATCGCGGGGCTTCCGCCGGTCTATGGTCTTTATGCTTCCTTGTTCCCACTAATAGTTTACGCCTTTTTGGGCACTTCGAGACAATTGGGTATCGGACCGGTGGCAATAGATTCGCTCTTGGTAGCGGCCGGTCTGGGAGCGTTGGCTATTACAGGCATTGAAAATTATATAGTAATGGCCATTTTTCTGGCCTTTTTGGTCGGGGCGATTCAATTGGCCCTTGGTCTCTTTCGCATGGGATTTTTGGTCAATTTCTTATCAAAACCGGTAATAAGCGGCTTTACTTCGGGAGCTGCGATCATCATCATTTTTAGCCAAATAAAACATCTACTTGGTGCCTCTATTGAAAACAGTAGCAAATTTCATCAATTGGTCGTTAATGTTTTTGAAAAAATAGCGGAGACAAATTTATATGACTTCGGTATCGGCCTTGTCGGCATACTTTTGATAGTGTTATTGAAAAAATGGAATAAGCGAATTCCTGCTATTCTTATTACCGTTGTTTTGGGAATCATGGCCGTATATTTCATGGATTTGGAATCGTATGGAGTGAAACTGGTAGGTGCCATCCCTGAAGGATTACCGAGCTTTCAAATTCCGCAAGTCAGTACTGCCAATATACTACAGATTTGGCCAATAGCCTTGACTTTGGCTTTGGTAGGATATCTCGAAGCCATTTCCATCGGAAAAGCGATAGATGAAAAGAATAGCGAAGATAATATCGATGCCAATCAAGAGTTGGTAGCCTTGGGCACCTCGAATATTGTAGGTTCTTTTTTTCAGGCCTACCCTGTTACCGCTAGCTTTTCGAGATCCGCGATTAACAATGATTTAGACGTAAAGACCAATATTTCAGGTTTGGTCAGCATAGTGCTGGTAGTTATAACTTTGCTGTTTTTGACCCCATTGTTCTATTACCTTCCGAAGGCCATTTTAGCATCGATAATTATGGTATCTGTTTTTGGTCTGATTGATATATCTTATCCCAAAACATTATGGAAAAACCGAAAAGATGAATTTTCGATTTTGTTATTGACCTTTTTAATAATCTTGTTCACCGGAATTCCACAGGGGGTTTTGGTTGGTGTATTGACGTCGCTATTGTTAATGGTATATCGCACATCAAAACCTCATTTCGCCGTGTTGGGAAACATAAAAAATTCCGACTATTACAAAAATGTAAACCGATTTGGTAAAGAGATTATCGTGCGCGATGATTTGTTGATCGTTCGATTCGATTCACAGTTGTATTTCGGAAATAAGAATTATTTCAAAAAGGAATTGTTTAAACATATCGACGCAAAAGGCGAAAAACTGAAAGGGATTATTTTGAATGCAGAGGCTGTAAATTATATCGATTCGACCGCGGCCAATATGCTTATTCAAGTTATCAATGAAATACACGACCGGGGTCAGAAGTTCTTGATTACAGGTGCCATTGGCCCGACACGAGATATTATTTTTGGCAGCGGTATTATCGATGTATTGCACAAAGATTTTCTCTTTGTTCACATGAAAGAGGCGGTCGCATATTTTGATGACCCCAATGCGATATCGCTTTTGAGAGATGTGGTAGCACATCAAAAGAACTAAGGGTCTGTTACGAAATAAGATTTGCAGAATTGACGACGTTATTTTGTGCAATAACGAGGCAAAAAACGCAGGTATAGCCTTAGCTAAAAGTATTTTTAACGATGTTAGTGTGCAAAAGAACAAGACAAAATGTAAAGGTTATTTCGTAACAGACCCTAAAAGTGATTTTAACATTTTAAATTACCTTGTCATCGTCTACTTTTGTATGTTGAACTCGTTTTGAGTTATTGTTTGGAACCGAGAGTGAAGGCTTCCCGCCCCTGCCCGAATATGGTCAGGCGGGCGTACCCCGCCAGAATGGCTTTGTCGGGCTGGCGTTCGGGCGGGCCCGCCCGAATGACTTGGTCGGGCGGGTTGTGTTCTAATGAAGACATTTTTTGGTTGCATCCGCCTTTGGCGGACGGAAGCTAAAAATGGCAAAACCTGCCGGCAGGAAAGAATAACTCAAGACGAGTTCACTGATATAAAGAAATGGGATTATGAAGATTGAACAGATTTATACAGGCTGTTTGGCACAAGGGGCTTACTATATCGAAAGTAACGGAGAGGTTGCAATAATCGATCCGCTACGAGAGGTTGCCCCATATATAAAGAAGGCTGCTGAAGACCGAGCCAAAATCAAATATATTTTCGAAACTCATTTTCATGCGGACTTCGTCAGCGGTCATGTGACACTTTCAAAAGAGACGGGTGCACCTATAATTTATGGGCCGAACGCCAATCCGTCTTTTGAAGCTGTAATCGCCAAAGACGGTCAAGAGTTTAAATTGGGAAAAATTACTATTACAGCTCTGCATACGCCTGGTCATACTATGGAAAGCACCACTTACTTGCTAAAAGACGAAAACGGAAAAGAGCATGCCATTTTTTCCGGAGACACTTTGTTCTTAGGAGATGTCGGAAGACCCGATCTTGCACAAAAAGCAGCCGATATGACCAAGGAAGATCTTGCAGGTATTTTATATGAAAGTCTCCGTACTAAAATTATGCCCTTGGCCGATGATGTGATCGTTTACCCTGCTCATGGTGCCGGTTCTGCCTGCGGAAAGAATATGATGAAAGAGACGGTTGACACCTTAGGAAATCAAAAACAGGTGAACTATGCTCTGCGATCCGACATGACCAAAGGAGAATTTGTTAAGGAGGTTACCGATGGATTGTTGCCACCTCCGCAATACTTTCCTTTGAACGTAAAAATGAACAAAGAGGGCTATGAAGATATAGCCGATGTTTTAGATCGTGGCACCACGGCGCTTTCGCCCGATGCCTTTGAAACGGCCGCAAACGAAACGGGTGCTTTGATACTTGATGTTCGACATCAAGATGAATTCGTAAACGGGCATATTCCCCGTTCGATATTTATCGGGCTCAATGGCGATTTCGCCCCTTGGGTAGGTGCGCTGATCGGCGATGTTGCGCAACCTTTGTTATTGATAACTCCGGAAGGAAAAGAAAAAGAAGCGGTCACACGCTTGTCCCGTGTAGGTTTCGATGGCACCATCGGCTATCTGGAAGGCGGATTCGATGCATGGAAAAATGCCGGCAAAGACGTCGATACGATAAAGTCCGTGCCGGCAGCAGAAGTAACGGAAGAAATCGATGCAGATAAAGAACTGGTATTCGATGTTCGAAAAGAAAGTGAGTTCGCTTCAGAACACTTGGTCGATGCCAACAGCACTCCTTTAAGTGCCTTGAATGACCATCTTTCTGAATTTCCGAAAGAAGAGACTTTTTATGTGCATTGCGCAGGTGGTTACCGCTCGGCCATTGCCGCATCGATTTTAAAAAGCCGTGGCTACCATAATTTAGTGGATATCGGAGGTGGATTTGCAGCTCTAAAAAGTGCAGGGGCCAATGTGACCGATTACATTTGCCCGACTACTCTTTGAAGATCCCAGTGTCAAGTCAAGCTGAAATGTCGGGTAAGGCAATCGTGGATTTTGTACCAGGCCGAGGCAAAAAATCATTGCATTGGCGCAAAAGACGCATTGGATTACCCGAAGGTTTTAGCTTGACTTGACACTACGCTCGCTAAAAACTAAATTTCGAACTGGATTGTCAGTCTGAGCCTGCCTGCCGGCAGGCTTGTCGAAGACCAATAGATTATGAATAGTATTAAAACTTCGACAAGCTCAGTTTGACATAGATTTTTTACTTTTTAGACAGTCTTGTAGGTTTTTTCAAAAAAATTTTAACTTTTTTGTAACACTTTCCCTTTTTTCTCGTCTTTATAGATGTAGGGCAGTTCTTTTGTTCGTTTTCTGAATTTTTGAATGCCCTTAAAACTTCCCCTAAAAAAAAGTCCATCGGACTTTTTATCGATTTCTTAAAGTTGAGAGATGATGAGCTTTATCTGGATATATTCGGTTTCCGTTGCCATAGTTTTGATGTTATGGCTGCTCTTTGTTGTA
>QIJL01000623.1 GCA_003232435.1 Flavobacteriales bacterium
TGTTTACCATTGCAAAAATCCAAAAATCGAATCTGATTATTATAATCCGGTTGCTCTGGCCACACACTCCAGTGGCGAGCAATTTGTAGGTACCGAAACCTGTTTGGAGTGTCATGCGGATATTTATAAATCACATTTAGAAACCGCTCATTTCAATACTTCGGCCGTAGTGAATGCTGAAAATATCAAAGGCAGTTTTGAAAACGGCGAGAACGTCTTGGATTTGGATCAAGTCGAGTTTACCTTGATACCGGAAGGAGATTCTTTTTATCAGCATACGAAGATTAAAAATAGAACGGTAAAGATCCCTCCCGCTAAATTCGATATCGTAATTGGCTCAGGGGTTAGGGGGCAGTCCTATTTTTCATGGCAAGACGATAAATTGTTTCAGTTACAAACATCGTATTATACTCCAACGGACAACTGGGTCAATAGTCCCGGGTTTCCTTCCTATAGCGGTACTGCAAGGCCGATCAGGGATGCCTGTCTAAAATGCCATGTAACCTTTGCGAAGAACCAAGACTTTTCAGGGCAGGGAAATCGGTATGACAAGAAGCAGATCATTTATGGAGTGGACTGCGAACGATGCCATCGACCATCTGCCGAGCATGTGAAGTATCATAGAAAGAATCGCGATGCCAAAGCACCAAAATTTATGATGAAGTTGGATTCACTTTCAAGGCAGCAACGATTGGACGTCTGCGCCCAATGTCATTCAGGGCTGCGTGACCGTTTATTGCAGGGGAATTCTTTTTCGTTTCTTTCAGGGGAAATTTTAGACAATTATGCCCGAAATTCCTATAAAGGCCCTACTGATGGCACCTTAGATGTACATGGAAATCAGTATGGCCTGTTAACCTCAAGCAAATGTTTTAAAGAAACCACAAGCATGGATTGTACTACCTGCCACGATCCACATAAAAACCAGAGAGGGAATACCGACTATTTTAATAAAAAATGCATCGGGTGTCATGATGTTGGTTCCACAGTTTGCAAGGCCGAAACATCCGAATTAAGTCAAATGGGGAACGATTGCATTGCCTGTCACATGCCTATTACGCCCTCAAAATCAATGACGGTGCAATTGGCGGAGAAAGATAGTCTTGAAACATCTTTCTATATCAGGACCCACCTGATCGGAATTTACCAAAAGTAAGGCAGAGGTGTTGTTGAAGGATTGATCCAGCCTAATCTTCTTACCGGATAAATGGAATCTAATCGATCCCCAATTCTATGGGCGCTCCGGGCATTTGGTCTGAATCGATTGAGAGTCCGAGCAGGGCCAGAATCGTTGGTGCGATCTGATTGCTGTAGAGCTGCCCTTTGCCACCGACCTCGCCGCTTGTCTTGACCCCTTTCCCAAAGGCGACCAACCAAACCCCCCCTGCGCCGGGAACTTCATTCCCATGATTTTTCCAGGTTTCGATCGGCTTTGTTCCCCGACCGTGGTCAGTAGTGATCAAAAAGATTGTCTTGTCTTTATAAAACGGATCATTTTGTGTGAACTCCCAGAGTTCCTTGATAAGTCCATCTGTATTTTTGGCTGCGTTGAGGTAGGCGTCATAATGCCCTTCATGTGCAAAATCGTCGGTCTCGCCATAAGCGATATAGACTAATTGAGGATGCTCTTTTTTCAGATGCTCCAAAGCAAAGTTGTGTGTAAAAGCATCTAAGCGAACGGTCGACCAAGGACTCGGCGTCTGATCTTGCAGTTTGTTCAAAAATTGTTCGTTGGCGGTAAGTTTTTCTCCCTTGGCCTTTTCAAACCCTGCATTGACTGGCACCCCCGAACGTTTCTCGTTGACTATAAAGGGGAAAACATCCCAACTGGCAAAAGCGGCCACCTTGCCCTTATATTTGGGCGACTCGTTCACCAATTCCAGAACGGTCATATTCGGATTATCAACTTTATCGTTGCTGTTGATCCGAACGTCATCGGCCCTGCCGGATAGAATTTCGTTATATCCCGGATACGAAAACCACAGGGTATTGGTCAAATTCACTTTGCTGCCCAAAGGCCTATTACCATGCAGTTGTCCCATCGTTGAGGCTTGCTTCCAGAAAAATGGCATTAAGGCTTCCCGACGTTCTTGCGCATTTTCATGCCAAAAACGTGCTTTTAGTTCGGTCGTATCATGGACGAACTTTTTATTGGCAATGAGCAAAGGGTCGGCACCGCTAAATAGTTCTTGCCAACGGAAGCCATCCAAAGTAATCAAGATGATCTTCAAATCTTTTTCGGTCTGGGCACTGATCTTAGAAGGTAGAAAATAGAGAAAAACGAATAAGAAGGGAACGAAATATTTGTACACGATCGGTATTTTGAGTTTCAATAGTACGAATATCGTGAAAAACAATTTAGTGTTTATTGCTACTCGCATATGTTAATACAGTGTGGATAGTTCCTGTTGTTTTCATGAAGTATTTATTTCTAACTTAGAGGATACTTTTTAGTAACCGCTAATACTACCACGCTATGGTCTACAAAAATGAAAAACTACGGAACATATTTAAAAGCACCTTAGATCAAGAGAAAGAAGACCAACTAAAAAGCAGGCGATCTTTTATAAAAAAAGCAGGTCTTGGAGGTCTTAGCCTGGCGGCGTTGACCTCGGCTTCCGCAAACGAACAAGTCGCTTACGTTTCACAAAATGTAAATCGAAATTCAAACCCGTCCGACCTCAAGATTACCGATATGCGCATTGCCGAAATCGGGGGCGATGTCGCTTTTCGCACTCCTATAGTACGGATCTATACCAATCAGGGAATCGTCGGCCACGGTGATGTGCGAGACGGTGCGGCCAAAGAATATGCGCTGTTCTTGAAAAGCAGAATTTTGGGGCAGAACCCCTGTAACGTCGAACGTTTGTTTGGGATCATAAAGCAATTCGGTCACCATGGCCGTCAGGGCGGAGGCGTTTCCGGGGTTGAAATGGCCCTTTGGGATTTGGCCGGAAAGGCCTACAACGTGCCCGTTTACCAAATGCTTGGCGGAAAATATCGAGATAAGATCAGGGTCTATTGCGATACCACGGTTTCAAAAGACCCCCAAGAATATGCCAACCGCATGCAGGCGCGGATCGACCAAGGTTATACGGCACTGAAAATGGATATCGGAATCAATCTGATCAAGGATATTCCGGGCGCCTTGATCAATTCCCCCGATGCGGATTACAATCCGTATCGGTATGAGTACGCCTCGTACGATCAAACCAAACATCCGTTTACCCGAGTTCAGATTACTTCAAAGGGAATGGACAAATTGATGGAGTATTTAGATGTGATGCGTTCAAAAATAGGATATGACATTCCCATGGGAACGGATCACTGGGGGCATTTCGGAGTGAACGAAGCCATTAAAATTGCACGGGCCACCGAACCGTATAACTTGGCGTACATTGAAGATATCATTCCCTGGCAATTGACCGATCAATGGAAGGAAATTACACAGGCGTCTACCACGCCCACCCAAACAGGGGAAGACATCTATAGGCTCGAGGGAGGTTTTGAAAAATTGATCGAAACGCGGTCAGTTGATATTGTCCATCCTGACCCGAATACCGCAGGAGGTATTCTGGAGACGAAAAAGATCGGGGATTTTGCCTCTAAACACGGTATCGGGTTCATGCACCACCATGCGGCCGGGCCGATTTCATTTTTTGGTTGCGTGCACAGCGCGGCCGCCACTGAAAATTTTATGTGGCTGGAGCACCATGCGGTCGATAAAAAAGATTGGGAAAATCTGGTCACCGGTGTCGATGGGCCAATTGTGAAGGATGGTTATGTGACCGTTCCCGAAAAACCCGGCCTTGGTGTCGAACTGAACGAAGAAATGGTCAAAAAGTATTTGATAAAGGGCGAAAAATTATTCGTGCCCACTCCCGAATGGGACAAAATTCGCGCTTGGGATAGATTATGGAGTTAAAATTTGAACTTTTATACGGGCCTAGGTCGTGAAAACGAACGGTAAATTAGTTTTCCTTCCCAGCCTCTTTAATAGAGGTATCCCTGATAAGCGGAACGAACAAAGGTTTCGCATCCTCGGTATCACCTACGACACCTTCGATTTCACGTTTCAAATATTGGAGATGCGCAATGGTTAAGCGATCCGTCATTACCGGTAGGGTTCTCTTGATATTTCCCTGGAGCGAAAGAAGATTGTCTAGAGCCAGGGAACGCACGTCTGTATTTACGGTATAGCCTTCTGATAGTTTTGCCAATATTCCTTCGACCAGTCCGTGTGCCTCCTCAGGTTTATAGAGGTTGATCATATTGGCCACATACGCCTTTTGTAATTTCCTCTTATAAGCATTGGTTTGATAAAAAACGTTCATTTCTCCCCAGACCAATTTTGTAAGATCGTCGATGTATTCTTCAGGGCGATATGGGTTTTCGTTCTCATAACGCTCCGCTATAAATGTCATCCTGCTTAAACGGCTGCCACCCAAAAGGTTTATCATGACACTTTCCATGGTCTTCGTTACCGATTCTTTTGACTGTGGAGATTGAATTGCGTTCAAAATATCATTGCGAAGTAACCATTTGGGTTCCTTAAAAATATGATTATTGAGAAATGCCAAAGCCTGTTTTTGTATCTGCTTGGGCACGAGACGATATACTTCGCCTTCTTCACTCATGGTCTTTGGAGTGACGTAAATGCCTCCGATATTTTTGGTGACATGAAAAATGTAGTCGCTGTATTGATTGACCAGGGCCTTGTAAATATCGTCTAGATTAGAATAATCGTCGCTATCACGATCTTTGACCCATTCTCGTACACAGGGCGCAATACGCTGAAGATTCAGAATTCCGTAATTACTGGCGATCATAGCATCATCACCCAGATCTTCGGTCTGCGAACGTGGATCAAAATCACGGCCTTCTCCACCGAACCACAAACGATTGTTGGCAGCGATACTATCGGTAACCATTTGGCTCATGATTTCCTTTTCATCTGCTAAAGCGAGATCTTCCGGTGTTCTGGAATATCCCCATTGAATGGCCCATTTGTCATAGTCGCCGATTCGTGGCATAAGATCCTTTACCCGAATATTGTCCTCCGGCTGGGCAACATAATTGAAGCGCGCATAATCCATAATAGAACTGGTGTGTCCATTTTTTTCCAACCATTCTGCATCGCGTAACCTTTCCACAGGGGTTGCGAAACTAGATCCCATGTTGTGACGAAGACCCAAAGTGTGCCCTACTTCATGGGCAGAGACAAAGCGGATAAGCTGGCCCATAAGTTCGGTATCGAATTCCATTTTTTGGGCACGTTCATCTACTGCCCCAGCTTGAACCATATACCAACTGTGCAGAAGACTCATAAGGTTATGATACCAGCCGATATGGCTTTCCAGGATTTCCCCACTTCGCGGATCAACGATATTGGGGCCATATGCGTTTTTTGATGGAGAAGCAAAGTAGCGGAGCACAGAAAATCTTGAATCCTCCAAACTCATATTTGCGTTGTTTTCTGGCCATTCCTTGCCTACTATGGCATTTTTAAAACCTGCTTGCTCAAATGCAATTTGCCAGTCATTGATGCCTTTTATAAGGTAAGGCCTCCATTTTTTGGGCGTTGCCGGGTCGATATAATAGACAATTGGCTTTTTAGGTTCGACTAGTTCGCCATTTTTCCATTTTTCGATATCCTCAAGTTTCGGCTCCAACCGCCAGCGATGAATGTAGGTATTGCGATCCACTTTTTGCTGGTCGTCACCATATTCTAAGTATGAACTGGCAAAATAACCGACCCTTGAATCATGGTAGCGTTTTCTCATGGGCTCTTTGGGTAGCAAAACAAACGAGTTGTTGATTTCCAAAGTCACCACTCCAGCTAGAATTGCCGCAGGTAATTCTTTCTTTCGTTTTTTGGTTGTGGTTTTGGCCTTGTACGTTTTTACGGAACGGACTTCTGTGTTCATCGGAAATGTACTTATTTCCTTGATATAAGATTTATCACTCTCTAAAGAGGATAACTTGTACGATTCTTTCTGAGCACTGCTAAGTGTCAATAAAGGATTCTCGCTATTGATGAATTCAGTAACATCGATTACGTATGAATTTTTCTCTTCGTTGTTCGCCTTGATTTCGAAGGATTCCAAAATCGGTGTGATATTTCGAATTGTTCACTGCTCTTGAAATGGCATCCTCTTCATTGGCCGAGCTAACGAGTGTAGAAATACGTAGGAAGATATTGTTATTGGGACCCTTTTCAAAGACTATGGTATTCTCTCCTATTTTTTCCCCACCATAATTTCCTGCACCCGATGGCGTTTTTATAAAACGGGTAACGACTAAAATTTCACGGTTCAACAGCGTGTCAGGTACTTCAAAATAAAATCTCCGTTCAACTTTATGAACATCAAAAAGGCCAGTTTTGGTGATAGCTTCTTCAGATATAAGTCTATCATATGCCTTTGCCCTTGACACAACTTTTTCTTTCCCTATCTCGTTCTTGCCTCCTTTGACAAAAAGATTCGACGAGCCACACGCAGTCGCGAGAAAAAGTATAAGCACTAATCCTGAAAAAAGTCTCATAAATAGCGAACGCTTCAAATCTGGGTTTAGTATTGTGAACACCCCTTGGTTATATACGTGGCATTTAATTTAACAGATGTTCCGTAATACTGGGTAAATATAAGAGATTATAAGATTATTGGAAAAAGATAAGTAATGCCCCGATTACAGTTAGAACCGGAATCATTTTTCGATAGAAGGTTTCTTCAATAAATCTGACAACTCGAATTCCGAAATCAACAATGCAAATAGAACGGTTTAGGCCCTATCTTTATATGGTCTGGCACGGCCTAAACCCAAATATTGACGGATAATACGGACATTTTGACCATGGGTTTGAAGTTGACAGGTAAAATATTGTATATTAGCCTACTACGCAAGGATTTTGCGAGAACACAAGAACGTACTGCCAATTAAATTATACCATATTAAAAGAGTCAAGAATATCGGAGACTTTCACATATTCGAATCTCAATTCTCTTAGTTTTATCAGGCACAAGCTTTAGCAAATTAACGAAACATGACAAAGAGCGACCAAAACGTATTTAAATTGAACGGTAAAGTCGAGACCACGACTTCGAAGATCGAGATTATTAAAAATTTGATATTCGGCGAGACCATTGAGAACTATGATTCGGAGTTCGAATCGGTCAAAAGAGATATACTCGACAAGAAAAAGGTCTTGGAAGACCTTGTCGAACAGGTCAGAGGCGACTTAAACGTGGCAATCGATAATATATCTACCGATGTCAATATTCGAATTACCGAAGTTGAAAAGAACCTTGAGAGCAGAATTGAAAATTTAGAGGACGATGCCGTAAATAAAAAAAGGCTCAGCAAATTACTTATCGAACTGGGCGAGAAAATAGCTAAGAAATAGTCGTGCAGAAGACTCTCCTAATGAATGAGAAGGACAAAATAGAAATCCTTAAGGATATCCTATTTACGGATGACCGTGAATTCGAGGAAAGAATATCGAGAAGGGTAGAAATTTTGGAGCGTACGGTAAACGAGAAAGAAAAGCTTTCGAAAAAGGTACGCCCCATCATAGAGCACCAAATAGAGGAGTTCAAAAAGAGTATCCCTCAGACCTTAGGCCCAACAATAACCGCTACCTTAAAGGAAGAAATCAAAAATCACAAAGACGAAGTGGTCGATGCCCTGTACCCCGTACTTGGCAAAATGGTCAAGAAATATGTGGCCCAGGAAATGAAGCTGCTTTCCGAAAAAATCGATAATCAATTAGGGTTTTTAAAACGATGGAAGCGAAAATTAAGATCAATTTTCACCGGGGTTAGCGAAGATAAGCTAATGATGAACGAGTTGTCATCGGCGAAAATCGAACAAGTTCTTCTAGTCGAAAAGGGTTCCGGAATCTTGAAGGCCAGTTACACCAAGTCAAAAACCATCGATGAAGAAATGATCTCGGGCATGTTTACCGCAATAAAGTCTTTTGTTGAAGATGCTTTTAGTCAAAGAGGCCAAGATTTAGAGCTTATCGAGTATGAAAACTATCAAATACACCTACAAAGTTTTGTGACCCACTACGTTGCCGTAGTTATTTCTGGCAATTATTCCTTGAATTCAAAAAACAAACTTCAGGACCTTATTTTTGATTTCTACAATAGTTTTATGGGGATGAACCTTGATCTTGTTTTTGATACAGCGAATGCCGAAAAAAGTATAGTCCCTGTTGACAGGAACAAGTTAGAGAAAGAATTGGCCTATAGCTTCGGCAATGCAAAAATCTAAAAAAATAGTAATCTTAGGGCATTTCGGAGTCGGCAAGACTTCGTTGGTCAGGAGATTCGTCGACGACAGTTTTTCCGACAATTACAAAGTGACAATAGGGGTGCATATCACAAAGAAGGTGGTAGAAATATCCGTAGGGAATAGTATTTCACTTATTCTATGGGACTTAGAAGGTACCGACGACATTAAAACCATTCGCAGCTCTTATCTTCTGGGCACGCATGGTATAGTTTTCTTGTTTGATGTAACCAGGCCATTGACCTTTCAAGATTTAAATAACGATTTGCAGATAGTATCGGAAAAATTGCCTCAAGTCCCGACAATTGTCGTTGGCAATAAAACGGACCTAGTAGATTTGGCAGACCTGAAGGCCGTACTGAAAGAGAACAATATCAGCCCCGATTTTCTTTCGAGTGCAAAAACGGGTGAATCGGTAGAGGACTTATTTCTACAAATGGCCACTCTTTTACAAGACCATGCTAAATAAGTATCGACAGCAACATGCCGACCAGAGCATACAGTTCATTTTTTTGGACGATAATGGACGTGTGTTAGAAAGCGGCGAGACGATTTTCACTGTGGAGGTCGGAAGCTCCATTTATAGAATACATCCCTTTTTTGAGAGTTTATCGGCATTGCTCGAAAATTTGGAAAAGGAACTCGCACTTTACTGTATTCATTTAAATATTCAAGAAACTTCTTTGATAGCCGATATGAAAATCATAAAGGAGGATCAAGGGGTACTTCTGATAATCAGTGATCTAACCGAACATTACAGCTCTTACCAAAGTGTCGCCCAGGCCCGTAACGAATCAATAATCAAGACTGAACTTACAGTTATCAAGAACAACGAATTGGAGGAACGCGAGCGGTTTAAAAACAGCTTTATTCAAAATTTCAGTCACGAACTTAGAAATCCGTTGACGAGCGTTATGGCCATTACCGATATATTGGCCAGCACTTCGTTGACGAACGAACAGCAAGAAATGCTCTCTTTTCTTAAAGACTCGAACACGAATTTAAGATTGATGCTTGATGACATTTTAAACATCAGCTCAATTGAATCGGGCCGTGTAGAGCTACAAGAGAAATTTTTTAGTCTTCGTAAATTATTAAAATTGATCGACTTTACCTACAAAGCGAAAGCAAGGCAAAAGAATCTTGAGTTTGAGTTTATCCTCGATGAGAAAGTTTCGGAATTTGTGGAAGGCGATCGTCTACGAATTTATCAAGTATTGACGAATTTATTGGACAATGCACTGAAATACACTTCCAAAGGCAAGGTTACTTTTTCTGTTTTGTTCAATCAGAAATGGGCCAATAAGGTAAGCCTGCGGTTTGAAATTTCGGATACCGGGGATGGCCTCCCCGAAGAATCACACGAATCTGTTTTTGAAAGCTTTGTCCAACTAGAATCGGGCAAGAACAAAAATGGTTCAGGCCTTGGCCTAGCTATCGTTAAGGGATTATTAAATCTTATGGGGAGTAAAATAAATGTAAAATCAAAACATAACGAAGGTTCCATTTTCTACTTTGACCTTCTTTTAAAATTCCCTTTGAAATCAACTTTAGGGCAGGCATCTGCCGCAACGGATGTTTTTGACCCGTATCTGAAGAAGAAAAAGCATCCAGAAAAGATGAGCGTGCTTGTAGTTGAAGACGACGAGCGAATACAAACCGTTCTTTTAAAGACCTTAATCGATTCAGACTTTTTTCGAGTACAGATTTTGAATGATGGTAGTGATGTAATGAATGAACTGGTCAATAACCAGTACGACCTCATCTTAATGGATATAAACTTGCCGAACATCTCAGGAGACCAACTTACCAAACTCATAAGGGAGTTTCCTTTTAAGAACATTAAGAACATCCCTATAATCGGCCTGACGGCTAACGCCTATAAGGATCAACTAAAGACATATCTCACTGCGGGTATGAATAAGGTAATTACAAAACCTTTTGAAAAGGAAGAATTGTTAAAAACGATTTTTCTGGTATTGAAATAGAACTACCTCCCTCTTCCACAACACATTGATCGGCCAATTTCAATCTGAAAATTTCGTCGAAGATAATTTTAAAAGTAGGAAAAAGACCATAAAACCGTATTTCATCGATCATATATGCTTTTCATCGATAGAAATAATTTCAGATTAAAATTTTCTTTCCTCTCGTGCTCCACTTCTTATTTTTAATTGTTTTTAAGGAATGGTGCTAGAATCGATTCAAATATGACTCGGATAGCGGCTGGATCTTTGGGGACTAAACTATATGAATGCATCGGATATTCCATTCTTGGCAGAGATTTTCTTCGGCATTAGTTTGGTCGTTTTTTGTATCGTGATGTATGTCATTTTGCCATCATTTATTTATAACAAAAGAACTGTGTTCAAGCCTAAATTGATAAATGCAATGTGGATTAAATTTTTTAGGACACCAAAGAGCAAACAAGGCGTTAATCGATCTAGTGCAAAAAGAATCAATAGACGGAATAGCTTGCAGGTAGATGAGCCCATGAGCTATGACAGAAATAATAAACACTAAAAAATTAAAACAGGGCTATACTAACACTAACCTTGGCAGTTGCCTTTACCTGTCCGACGCTAAATTCACTTTCTGAAATTCAACAACGCGGTGGAGCGGGTAGAATTAATGAGAGTACACCTAAAATTTATTGAGCAACGGGGTGAAAATGAATTTTGAGTAGTTGGGTTGATTGAGAGGGTCCTGAATTTTCAGGGCCTTTTTAATCTCTTTGGGTTTAATTCCCCGAGGCTTGCCTCGTTTCATTTTCCGTGATGTTCGGACACGAACCCGCCTACCATGCCTACGGCAGGTAAAGCGGACGGACAGGTTTCACGAATTTTCACTAATCCTCTTTTGCACGAATTGGAATTTGGTGCTTGGGATTTGTTTACTTATCAGACCGGCTAGGGGCACAACAAAGAAGAATGTTCAAACCAAACGATTTAACGAACTGGGCAATAATGTAATAATGGGAATGATGGCGGAATTCAAAAGAAAGCATGATTCATTCGAGACGGGTGTACGACAAATTTCCCTTTTTAGAAAAAAAGGGTATTTGGGCGCAGGCCAACGGCCGTAGGCCGGTTCTGCCGTTATGAGACCCGGAAAACCAGGAATGCCCTTTACAGATAGGAAAAGGGAAACCACAAAGTACACGGAGAATGCCCGGTCTTTGCGCAATGCTCCTTGTCCTTTGTGGTTAAAAGATAAGGCCGTAGAACGTACGAAAATTTGAAAACAGGGAAATTTGTCGTGTACCCAACAGTTAGGAATTAGGGGAAGAAACAATGGAATTACACCGATCAAAGCTCAAAAAACAAAAAACGTAGTATTCACGTTCATCGCAATAACGATAACAATGGGAATAACAAGAAAATTACATCTTGATACTTCGTTTTAAAGATTTCCAAGAGTACATAGTTTCCCCCGAAAAGGGCATCTTGACTTATTTCAAGGTGCCTTTTTTATATGGAATTTATCGTAAAAGAATCAAAATAGCCCCTAGAGCGGTCAACACCAGAATCATCTTTCGATAAAATCCCTCTTTGATGATTTTGACCAAGCGTACACCGATGAAAAGTCCGATAAAAATTCCTGGTACCAACTTCAAATCGAGAAGCAAACTTTCCGTGGTAACCGTACCCCAGGACCAAATATGAAATGGAAGTTTGAAGATGTTGATGATAAAGAACAACCAGGCAGCGGTACCGATAAATTCGTTCTTGGGTAGGCGCATCGCCAAGAAGAAAATGTTGGAAAAAGCTCCTGCAAGATTGCCGATCATAGTTGTAATACCGGCCATGATTCCCATAAATCCAGCAAAGGCCCAATGTGTGGGAACGGTCTTTGATTTCTTTCGATCCCACCAATACATCATGGCCGCACTCCCTAAAATGATAATGGCCATGCCGATTTTAAAGGTCTTTTCATCAAGATCCTTTCCGATAAAAACTCCGATAACGACCCCGAGCATCATCCAGGGAAGAAACCTTAGAATGTACTTCCATTGAGTATGGCGATTGTAGTAGATGACGGCAAAAATATCCCCTACAATTTCTTTCGCGCCAAATGCCAAGGCCATGAAAGTAACGATGATGACGGCGATACCTTTGATTCCGGCTTTTGAAATTCCGAGTACGATAGCGGCGGTAAACGCAAGCACCCAAGCGGTAGTAGCGACTTCGGATGCTATTAATAGAGGCACATAGGAGGTTTGATGGACAAAGGCCAAAAGTATGCTAAAAAATAATATCTTTAGCGAATAGCCAAAAACCGAATTATGGAATTAAGTACGCTCGATTATAGCTTTATAATCGTCTTTTTCTCGATTGTTTTAGGAATCGGGATCTACGTTTCAAAAAAATCAGGGAAAGATTCTACTGAGTTTTTTCTTTCTGGCAGAACAATGCCCTGGTGGTTGTTGGGACTTTCAATGGTCGCGACTACTTTTTCAACTGATACCCCAAACCTGGTAACCGATTTGGTCAGAACCCAAGGTGTCTCTGGTAACTGGGGATGGTGGTGTTTTTTATTGACTGGTATGCTGACGGTATTTGTTTATGCCAAGCTATGGCGGAAATCAAACGTAAAAACGGATCTGGAGTTTTATGAACTACGTTATGGCGGTAAGCCAGCTAGCTTTTTAAGAAAATTCAGAGCGGTCTATTTGGGAGTTATTTTTAATGTAATCACGATGTCTGCTGTTACTCTGGCCGCAATAAAAATCGGAGGTATTATGTTAGGCCTCGAGCCTTTGGAGACTGTCATTGGTGCCGGTCTGATTACGGTTGTTTTTAGTGCTTTGGGAGGTTTTAAAGGTGTAGTCTATACTGATTTTCTGTTGTTCTTTGTTGCCATGGCCGGGGCTATCGGTGCAGCGTATTATTTGGTCAATATTCCTGAAGTAGGGGGTATTGAGGCAATGATGGCCAACGAGTTGGTTACCTCGAAATTGGATATTCTGCCTGATTTTAGTGATAAGGAAATGGTCATTACCTTACTTGTTATTCCTTTGGCAGTGCAATGGTGGAGTTCTTGGTATCCTGGGGGAGAGCCAGGCGGCGGTGGCTATATCGCGCAACGTATGTTGGCAGCGAAGAATGAAAGCCATGCTATTGCTGCTACCTTCTTTTTTAATATCATGCACTATGCCCTACGTCCTTGGCCCTGGATTTTGGTGGCCTTGGCTTCTTTGGTGGTTTTTCCAGATATAGCAAGTATTTCAGAGGCTTTCCCTAATATTCCAGTAGATAAACTGGGCCATGATCTGGCGTATTCGGCGATGTTGACCAAGTTGCCAAGCGGTCTTTTAGGACTAGTTTTAGCCTCTTTGATAGCCGCCTATATGAGTACGATTTCTACGCAATTGAACTGGGGGTCATCCTATATAGTTTTTGATTTTTATAAGCAACAGATTAATCCTGAGGCCTCGGAAAAAAGATTGGTGGCTGTTGGAAGAATATCCACGGTGATTCTAATGGTCTTAAGTGCTTTTCTGGCCTTGGCAATGCAAAATGCGGAGCAAATTTTCAAATTGCTCTTACTTTTCGGTGCAGGAACCGGACTCATATTTATTCTTCGTTGGTTTTGGTGGCGGATTAACGCATGGACCGAAATTTCGGCTATGTTCGCTTCTGGCATTTTGTCCATATTAATCCAAGCGACTTCTCTTGGGCCATTTTTATTTGCAGCGGAAACGGGAGTATTTCCCGAATGGGGAGAAATACCTTTTGTAATGTTGGTTACCACGGCTATTTGGTTGATAACAACATTTATGACAAAACCGGAATCCAAAGAGGTCTTGCAATCATTTTATAAAAAAATACAACCGGGAGGACCAGGATGGGCTAAAGTAGTAGACGAAGCCAAGGAAGATAACATCGAAATTGATTCGGGAGAAAAGTGGAGCGTACCCTCAGGGATTACGGCAATGCTTTTAGGGGTCGTCTTGGTTTATTCCATGATGTTCGCCACTGGCTATTGGATCTACGGGCGTACCACTTCTGCTTTGATTTTGACGGGTGTCGCCGTCGTTTCGGGCTTCTTATTGATAAAGGCTTGGAATAGAATGAAAGACCATGTTTTGTAGTCATAGGAAGCTTAAGTAACAGAATACAATCGGCAGATATTTTTAGCGAACGAGCCAGTTGGCGCATTGGCATAAGCAATAAATTTTAACCCTCCTACGGCGGGTAAACTGTAGCTATGGGGAAAAGACCAAGTAGAAATTTCGGATTTCCATTTGGCAGGAGTATATACAGTGGCGATGCCCTCTATGCCGGCTTTTGAAAGTCCAATAACAAATGCGGCCAAAAAAGCGAGCATCAAAGAGGAATAAGAAATTTCAGATGCTATTAATAGAGGCACATAGGAGGTTTGATGGACAAAGGCCAAAAGTATGCTAAAAAATAATATCTTTAGCGTACGGCCAAACACCGAATCGTGGAATTAAGTACGCTCGATTATAGCATTATCATTGTATTCTTCTCCCTTGTATTGGGAATCGGAATTTACGTTTCAAAAAAATCGGGAAAAAACACTTCGGAATTTTTTCTATCTGGGCGTAGTATGCCCTGGTGGCTTCTTGGATTTTCAATGGTAGCAACTACTTTTTCTACTGACACTCCGAATTTAGTAACCGATATTGTTCGTTCAAACGGAGTTTCTGGAAACTGGGTCTGGTGGGCTTTCTTGTTGACGGGTCTGTCGACCGTTTTTATATATGCAAAATTATGGCGAAGATCCAATGTTTTAACCGATATGGAGTTCTATGAACTGCGATACGGTGGAAAACCCGCTCGCTTTCTTCGCGGGTTCAGAACAATATACCTCGGTCTTGTCTTTAATATCATAACCCTGGCGGCGGTTAATTTGGCGGCCATTAAAATCGGGGGAATTATGCTGGGGCTAACCCCTATTGAGACAGTATTGATAGGGGGTTTGATAACGACGATATTTAGTGCTGTTGGTGGATTTAGAGGTGTTGTATATACTGATTTCTTATTGTTTTTCGTTGCCATAATCGGAGCAGTATGGGCAGCCTATTATTTGGTAAATATTCCCGAAGTAGGTGGAATTACCAAATTGATGTCTCATGAAAACGTTGCGGGAAAACTCGATATTTTACCTGATTTCTCGGACACGGAAGCCCTGATATCCATTTTGGTAATCCCTTTGGCCGTTCAATGGTGGAGCTCATGGTACCCAGGAGCAGAACCTGGAGGCGGGGGATTTATTGCGCAACGTATGCTAGCTTCAAAAAATGAAAATCATGCGATTGCATCTACTTTCTTTTTTAATATTATGCATTACGCCTTGCGTCCATGGCCATGGATTTTGGTTGCCTTGGCCTCTCTGGTCGTTTTCCCCGATATCGCAAGTATTCAAGAGGCCTTTCCGAACATAGAGGAGAGCAAGCTAGGAAATGATTTAGCATATTCGGCGATGTTGACCAAATTACCAAGTGGATTGATGGGATTGGTTTTAGCATCTTTGGGAGCCGCGTATATGAGCACGGTTTCTACACAATTGAATTGGGGATCATCATATATTGTAAATGATTTTTACAAACAACAGATTAAACCATCTGCTTCTGAGAAAGAACTTGTAAATGTTGGTAGAATATCAACGGTGATTTTGATGGTGCTAAGCGCGGTAATGGCATTGGCCCTCACTAATGCCAAGCAACTTTTTGACATACTATTAATGTTTGGTGCAGGTACTGGCTTAGTATACATTTTGAGGTGGTTTTGGTGGCGCATCAATGCTTGGAGTGAGATATCCGTAATGTTTGCTGCCGCAATAGTTAGTTTGGTGTTGACTTTTTCTTCTCTCGGAGATTCTCTTTTTGGATTTGTCAATGAATCAGGTAACACTATTGAAGGGGTATTTCCATCTTGGGCTAGATTTCCTGCAATTGTTTTGATAACTACCATAGTTTGGATTATTGTTACCTTTATTACCAAGCCCGAGAAAAAAGAAGTTCTTGAAAGTTTTTATAGAAAAACCCAACCAGGTGGGCCTGGATGGAAAAAAATCATTGATGAAGCAAAAGCGTCGGGTGTTGAGATTGCAGACCTAAAGGAGAAGTGGTCGGTTCCGTCCGGAATCTTAGCTACGATTTTAGGCTGTATACTGGTTTATGGAGCTATGTTCGCAACAGGCAATTGGATTTATGGAAATTATTCATTAGCTGGTTGGTTGACCGTGGCAACTGTAATAGCAGGATTCCTTCTAGCTAGAGTTTGGAATACGATGAAGGACGATATCTTATAAGTTGATAAGTATGAAACATAGAATACAATCAGTAGATATTTTTAGGGGGGCGACCATTGTATTGATGATCTTGGTCAACACCCCAGGCACCTGGTCTGCAGTGTACGCACCTTTTTTACATGCTAAATGGCACGGATATACACCGACTGATTTGGTGTTTCCTTTCTTTTTGTTCATCGTAGGGACTTCTATAGTATTCGCATATAGGAATAAGGTTATTAATGCTGGCACCTATAAAAAAATAACCATACGTACTTTAAAGCTAATCGGCTTAGGTCTTTTTCTAGGCGCTTTTACATTGACTTTCCCTTTCTTCAAAGATTTTGCGGATATTCGATTTCCTGGGGTGCTACAGCGTATCGGGGTGGTTTTCTTTTTTGCATCTATCTTATTTTTAAATTTTAAATGGAAAACCTTGATAGGTATTTGTGCTGCCTTTTTGATAGGCTATTGGCTATTGATGATTTTTGTTCCCGTAGACGGAATGGAATCGACCCTCGACCGCGCCCCTAACAATTTGGCCAATTGGTTGGATGTTCAGGTCTTCGGAACCCATAATTATAAAGCTGACTATGATCCTGAAGGGTTTTTAAGCACCATACCATCTATTTGTAGCTCTTTGTTGGGAATTTTCACGGGACTTATCTTGACTTCCAAGCAAGAAAAAAAGGCTACGATTTTAATGGGTCTTGGGGGTGCTTTGCTCATCATCGGCCACCTTTGGGATTGGGTCTTCCCTATAAATAAAGCACTTTGGACAAGCAGTTTTGTTCTTGTAACCGCGGGTTGGGCAAATTTGATTTTGGCACTTATTTATTATCTAACGGACATTAAGGGCATTAAATTCGGCAGCATTTTCAAGTACGCTGGCGCAAATGCCATTATTCTCTACTTTTTGTCAAGCTTCATCTCCAAAATAATGGGAATGATAAAAATCAGCGAGACCTCTTTGCACGGTTGGTTGTATGAAACCATTTATGTACACGGTTTTATGGATCAGAAACTGTCCTCAATGCTCTACGGCCTGACGGTCGTCGCATTTTATTGTCTTTTGGCCTATTTTCTGCACAAAAAAAAGATCTTTATCAAGGTTTAGTATTTTTGCCATGCGCCATGCGCCATGCGCCATGCGAAAAAGAGTAAAGCGAAATGCGCAAAGCGGTAGAGAGATTGGCGAACTTTAGTCGCCTTTACCTGCCTCGCCGGTTTACCCGCCGTAGGAGGGCAGGCGGGGGCGAAACCCAAACCCATCGGTCTTTACCGATGGTAGTTTAGTTGAATCTAAGAAGAGGCCATTAATTTCGCCACATATTTACCAATGACGTCGAATTCCAGATTTACGGTATCGCCTATTTTGTAAGAATGAAATCGAGTACGTTCATAAGTATAGGGGATAATTGCAACTTTGAAATTACTTGTATCGGAATCAACAACCGTAAGACTTACTCCGTCTATGGTAATTGACCCTTTTTCTATGGTTACGTTATTTAATGAGGCATCATATTCGAAAGAGAAAATCCAGCTGCCATCTTTTTCTTCCATGGCAGTACAGGTTCCGGTTTGATCCACATGGCCCTGAACGATATGGCCGTCTAGCCGAGATCCGAGAATCATGGCGCGCTCCAAATTTATCTTCCGGCCCACCTCCAGATTTTCTAAGTTCGACTTTTGTAAAGTTTCTTCGATCGCGGTTACCGTGTGGGTATTTCCATCCAACGAAATGACCGTCAAACAGACCCCGTTGTGTGATACACTCTGATCGATTTGCAGTTCAGAGGATATCAGGGAACCGACCGTAATATGAAGGTTGTTACCTTCGTGGTCCAGCTTCTTTATTTCGCCTAAAGTTTCAATAATGCCGGTAAACACGTGTCGTTTAAATTAAGTAGTTTTGTGCGGCAAATTTAGTTATTAATATAATGCAGGAAGGCAAAAACATCAAGTTGGGCATAAGCGTCGGAGACCTTAACGGCATCGGATGTGAGATTATCTTAAAAACGTTCGAAGATTCGCGTATGCTTGATTTCTGCACTCCGGTAATTTTTGCTTCCAACAAAACGATTTCTTTTCAAAAGAATGAATTGGGAATTGAAATAAACTATAATGGAATACAAGATGCATCCAAGGCACTTGACGGAAAAACAAATGTAGTCAATGTTTGGAAAGAAGTACCGAACATTCAATTCGGCCAACCTACCGAAGAGGCCGGAAAATATGCGATCGAGTCACTCAAGGCAGCAGTGGAAGCGCTAAAGAAAGATGAAATCGATGTACTTGTAACCGCACCTATCAATAAGAACAATATTCAAACCGAGGATTTTAATTTTCCTGGGCACACCGATTTTTTAGCCCAGGAATTGGAAGGGGAAAGTTTGATGTTCATGGTCACTGAAGATCTGAAAATAGGATTGTTGACCGACCATGTTGCCGTGAAAGATGCTCCTGGGGCCATCAATCCGATTTTAATACGCACCAAGGTTAGAACGATTGAAAAATCACTGCAAATGGACTTTGGAATACGCCGACCCAAAGTAGCTTTGTTGGGGATTAATCCGCATAGCGGTGATAATGGCGTGATCGGCAATGAAGATGATGAGGTTCTTCGCCCGGTAATTCAAGAGATGTCAGATGCAGGTCACTTGGTTTACGGCCCATATCCGGCGGATAGTTTTTTCGGCTCAGATGGATATAAGAATTTTGATGCGATTCTTGCGGCGTACCATGATCAAGGATTGATTCCATTCAAGACATTATCTTTTGGAAGAGGTGTAAATTTCACGGCAGGGCTATCGAAAGTCCGTACTTCCCCAGACCATGGCACGGCTTATGAAATTGCCGGAAAAAATCAAGCTGACCATAGTTCTTTTAAGGAGGCGATATTTACGGCAATCAGTATTTTCCGAAATAGACAGGAGTTCAGAGAACTTACTGAAAATCAATTGCAGAAGCAAAAAGTTCGTCGATAAAACCACCCATTATATTTCTGCTATTTGCGAGATTGATGGTTGGCAATTTGTAAAAATACAGTATCTTTGCAGCCGCCTGAAAGGAAGCGGTTTAACGCCAATTCGGGGAAGTCTATAAATTGTGTGTCGTGATGAAGCAAAAGGAGTTTACCATTCCTTTCTCGGGATTGAAGCAAGAAAAACACAATTTTGAATTTAAGGTTGGCAAAAAGTTCTTTGAATCTTTTGGATACGATGAGTTCAACGATGCCGATATTGAGTTAGAGGTGTTTTTGAACAAGACAAGTACTATGCTAGAGCTCGAATTCGAGTCGAATGGCACAGTGAATGTCGACTGTGATATAACAAGTGAACCTTATGAACAGGAAATAGCTTCCAGAATGGAGCTAGTCGTAAAATTCGGCGATGAATATAATGACGAGGATGATGAGATATTGATCGTTCCGCATAATTCGCATCAAATCAATATCGCGCAATACGTTTACGAGATGCTGGTTTTAGCCGTACCACAGAAAAGAATTCATCCGGGAATAGCTGGGGGAACCTTAAAATCCAGGGCACTCGATAGGCTTGAAGAATTACAACCGAAAGAAACAAGGGAAAATAAAGATGAAATTGATCCCAGATGGGACAAACTAAAGAATTTATTAACTGACAAATAGTCGAAAATGGCACATCCTAAGAGAAAAATTTCGAAAACCCGTAGAGATAAAAGAAGAACACATTACAAGGCCGTAGCCCCGACTTTGGCTACAGACCCTACTACAGGTGAGATGCATTTGTTCCATAGGGCACATTGGCACGAAGGAAAGCTCTACTACAAGGGTCAGGTTTTAATAGACAAAACCGAAGAGGCCGAGGCTTAGAAACCGACATTTTTTTCGAAAATAAAGCACAAAAAAATAAGAACCTTATTCACATATTGCTGAATAGGATTCTTATTTTTTTTGGTTCTACCATATATTTGTGTGGAAAATAGATTTGAATATCTACGCTTTTCTACATTTGTCAGTATTCAGTGAACAGTAGGCGGTAATTACTTTTTACTGAATACTGTTCACTGATTTCCCCCATTCCCACGATGACAAAAACCGTATTGTGAAAATATATTCCACAACATTCGTGGTAGTACCTTTTTTTTGCTTCGTAAAATTTTCCTAAAAACCTTCGTTTTTTTTTAAATTGAGTCAATTTTGCTCAAAAAACGACGAAAATTGAGTAATTTTCACGAATTTCGAGGCGTTTTTGATACAAAAGCAACTTTAGCATGAACAAACTTACGGCAGCTATCACGGCTGTAGGATCCTACGTCCCCAATTTTGTCTTGACCAATAAAGCCTTGGAAGACATTGTAGAGACCGACGACGAATGGATTACCACAAGAACCGGTATTAAGGAAAGAAGAATCTTAAAACCGGAGGAGGGAGAAGGATCATCTTATTTGGCTATCAAGGCCACCCAAGAGTTATTACAAAAAAAGAACTTAGATCCCAAAGAAATCGACCTTGTAATTGTTGCAACCGCTACGCCAGATAGTATGGTTGCTTCCACGGCAGCCTTTGTTGCTTCCGAGATAGGGGCATCTAATGCCTTTGCCTATGATCTTTTGGCGGCATGCTCGAGTTTTTTATTCGGAATGTCGACTGCTGCAAGTTACATTGAATCAGGCAAGTATAAAAAGGTTCTCTTGGTCGGAGCGGACAAAATGTCCTCGATTATCGACTATACCGACCGAACGACATGCATTATTTTTGGAGATGGTGCCGGGGCTGTTCTTTTTGAACCCAATTACGAAGGTCTTGGCCTTCAAGATGAGTACCTGAGAGCCGATGGTAGTGGCAGACGATTTCTTGGAATGGAAGGAGGCGGGTCATTGATGCCCGCAACCGAAGAGTCGGTAAAGGCCAGAAAGCACTATATTTTTCAAGATGGAAAAACGGTGTTCAAATTCGCCGTTTCGAATATGGCCGATGTAGCGGAAAAAATAATGGAACGAAATGATTTGAGCCATGAAGATGTATCTTGGTTGGTACCCCATCAGGCCAATAAGCGCATTATAGATGCAACGGCCAGAAGAATGGGGCTAGATGATAGTAAGGTGTTGACGAATATTCAACGCTACGGAAATACCACTTCGGCTACTTTACCGCTTTTGTTGTCAGATTACGAGGATAAGCTTAAAAAGGGAGACAATCTGGTTTTTACCGCTTTTGGAGGTGGTTTTACTTGGGGTTCGGTATATTTGAAATGGGCCTACAATTAATTATTTTAAAACTCAAATTCAATGGATATAAAAGAAATTCAAAGCCTGATCAAATTTGTCGCTAAATCGGGGGTCAGTGAGGTCAAACTGGAGGTGGAAGACATCAAGATCACGATTCGAACAGGGGAGGGAGTTCCGAGAACGGAAACCACCGTAGTACAACAGATTCCAATGGCTGCTGCTCAGGCTGCTGCACCGCCACCTGCTCAGGTGGAAACCCCACAGGCAGAAGCAGCATCTGCTGACAATTCTCAAGACGATTCGAAATATGTAACGATCAAATCGCCTATTATCGGAACTTTCTATAGAAAGTCTGCGCCCGACAAGCCAACTTTTGTTGAGGTAGGCGATACAATTGGGCAGGGTGATGTTCTTTGTGTAATCGAGGCCATGAAATTGTTCAACGATATCGAATCTGAGATTTCAGGGAAAATCGTAAAAATCTTGGTTGAAGATTCTTCACCAGTTGAGTTTGATCAACCGCTGTTTTTGGTAGATCCATCCTAAAAGGGCAAATCTCAAATCCCAAATTCCAAAAGAATTAAGATTGGAATTTGGTGCCTGGATTTTGGAGTTTTAATTTCAAAAGTTATGTTCAAAAAAATACTAATTGCCAATAGGGGAGAAATCGCGCTTCGGGTCCTTAGAACTTGTAAAGAAATGGGGATCAAGACCGTTGCCGTATATTCTAAGGCCGACGAAGAAAGTCTACACGTTCGTTTTGCCGACGAAGCTGTATGTATTGGTCCAGCCCCAAGTAGTGAATCGTATTTAAAGATTCCGAATATCATCGCTGCAGCCGAGATTACAAATGCTGATGCGATTCACCCGGGTTACGGGTTTCTTTCCGAAAACTCGAAATTCTCGAAGATCTGTGCCGAACATGAGATAAAATTCATCGGTGCATCTGAAGAACATATCGATAGAATGGGTGACAAGGCCTCGGCGAAGGAGACCATGAAAAAGGCAAAAGTACCTACGATACCGGGCTCTGAAGGACTATTAAAAGACGTTGCCGAGGCTATAAAAGTGGCCAAGAAAATGGGCTATCCCGTAATGGTCAAAGCCACTGCCGGTGGTGGTGGAAAAGGCATGCGTGCCGTTATGAAGGAAGAGGAAATGGAAGAACTCTTCGAAAGTGCCGTGCAAGAGGCCACTGCCGCCTTCGGGAATGGTGGCATGTATATGGAAAAGTTGATAGAAGAGCCTCGGCACATCGAAATTCAGATTGTGGGAGATCAATATGGCAAAGCTTGTCATTTATCGGAACGCGATTGTTCCATACAACGCCGACATCAAAAATTGACTGAAGAAACGCCTTCACCTTTCATGACCGACAAGTTGCGCGACGCCATGGGAAAAGCTGCCGTAAAGGCCGCAGAGTATATTAAATATGAAGGTGCGGGAACTATAGAGTTTTTAGTGGATAAGCACCGTAATTTCTATTTTATGGAAATGAATACGCGAATTCAGGTAGAACATCCGATTACCGAACAAGTAATAGATTATGACTTGATACGCGAACAAATATTGGTCGCAGGAGGAGTTCCCATCTCAGGAAAGAACTATACCCCTAAATTACATTCCATAGAATGTCGAATCAATGCCGAGGATCCCTACAACAACTTTAGACCTTCGCCGGGAAGGATTACAACCTTGCACACCCCAGGGGGCCATGGTGTTCGAATGGACACCCATGTTTATAGCGGATATAGTATTCCTCCGAACTACGATTCGATGATCGCCAAGCTTATTACCACGGCACAGACCCGAGAAGAGGCCATCAACAAAATGAAAAGGGCTTTGGATGAGTTTGTTATCGAAGGAATAAAGACTACGATACCCTTCCATCGCCAGTTAATGGATCATCCCGACTATTTGGCGGGGAATTATACTACTGCCTTTATGGATGATTTTGAAATGGAATCACCTCCAGAAGAATAACAAGATCCAGACCTAACAGGCTTGACCTGCCCGCCGTAGGAGGGAAACCTGTTAGGTCTCTAAAATATGAACCTTAGCTATTGGGAATACAAAACCTGGTTGTCGAACGTCGATTATACTATTGTGGGTAGTGGCATCGTCGGTCTGAATTGTGCAATGTATTTGAGGGAGAATTTTCCCAAAGCGAAAATCCTGATTCTCGAAAAAGGGTTTTTACCTCAAGGGGCGAGTACCAAAAATGCGGGATTTGCTTGCTTCGGAAGCCTATCGGAGATTCTTGCCGATTTGGAAAAGTCGTCAGAGGAAGAGGTAGTAGAACTGGTTAGAAAGCGTTGGGAAGGAATTCAATTGTTGCGAAAAAACCTGGGAGATAGCAATCTCAGTTTCGAGAATAATGGGGGGCATGAAGTTTTTTTAATCGATCAAGAGAAGTTATTTGACGAATGCCAAAGCAGCTTGAGTAGGGTAAACAAGCTTTTGAACCCTGTTTTTAATCGAGATGCCTTTGAATTACAATCGAATAGTTTCGGTTTTAAAGGCGTCAAAGACCGATACATTACTAACCCGTTGGAATCACAGATCGATACTGGTAAAATGATGGCTTCACTGCTGGCGAAAGTTCAGGAAGGTGGCGTATCAGTATTAAATGCAGTTTCTGTACTAGACTTTTCGGAAAACGGAGATGGCGTGTCCGTCAAAACTGACAAATTCGAGTTTTCTACAACAAAATTGTTACTAGCGACGAATGGTTTTGCTTCCCAATTGTTAGATGAAAAAGTCCAATCGGCAAGGGCCCAAGTTTTGATTACCAAGCCCATTGTAGACCTCAAAATAAAAGGGACTTTTCATTTAGATGAAGGCTACTATTATTTTAGGAATGTTGACAATCGAATTCTTCTTGGCGGGGGCAGAAATCTTGACCTCGAAGCTGAACAAACTACTGATTTTGGAGAAACCGACCTCGTTCAAAGTAAATTAAAATCCCTGCTTTCGGAGGTTATTTTGCCTAAAGTTTCTTATGAAATAGCTCATAAATGGAGCGGTATCATGGGTATAGGCATTAACAAAAGGCCGATTGTTAAAGCACTTTCAGATAACGTCTATTGTGGAGTTCGACTGGGCGGAATGGGAATCGCCATTGGCAGCTTTGTAGGCAAAGAACTGGCCGAACTTGCGCCTTAGTATCAGTTATTCTTTTACAGATACTTAATCTTCAACCAGAGTTCAATTATTTTTTATAGAGGTTAGTAGATAGGTATAAAAGAGCGAATAGATAAGGATTCCATTAAATGGGTCCTCCCCTTATTTTCAAGGGGAGGTGCCGATAGACGGAGGGGTCTCGGCGGAAGTTCAGAACGAACAACATATTGTAAGCTCACAAATAGCGAGCTAGAATAACAACTTTGAGGCCTGTAAAAACTGCTGGCCTCTATTTTTTTACAGTACTGTCCGGTTAAACCTGCCTGCCGGCAGGCAGGGACGTAAGACCGCTGCGCTACTAGATATAAGACGTAAGACTAAATTGCAGCTATTTGAAAATCAATAGCTCTACCAGGTGATTTCTTAGCTATCCCTGAAGGTTGTAT
>QIJL01000110.1 GCA_003232435.1 Flavobacteriales bacterium
CTCGGTTAACTCGGTACGCCGTTGGTCGCACCTGTTCGCTCTTGGCGGATAACTTGTGGTAGCCGGGCATTTTTTTCGCCGAGGGAATCGATCTTTGTCGTAACCTCGATCGTATAGGCCAACAGTGGGTAATTCTACAGAAATTAAGGACCGGGCCGGGGGTAGTTGTTCACGAAATGATTCTACTCTTTTTGCAGGTTAACAACCCGACCTGTTCTTGCACTTTCCCGAGCCGCTTCCAAAATCTCCATGGCGACAATATTATTTTCCAAGGAATATAAATTGTCGGGCGGTAAGGTAATTTCGTTTTTTACAACTGCGGCCAAAACAGAGAATGGATCATTATACGGCGAAGGGCGTTCTTCTAAAATCTCCCTTTGTTCTTTATCGTTGCCACTCAATCGATAGCGCATATTATTTCGATTTTCGCTAATGATATATCCTGTTTTTCCATAGACCTCCATATCTTTTCTTGAGAATGGCCAGTTCCACGAGGCTTGAATAATTCCTTGGGTTTTGGGGTAGGTAATCACAATAGTCGCCTCATCATCCACATTAGGATAAATGTCAGGTTTAATGGTCTGCGTTACCGCCATTACACTTTCAGGCTTTTCACCGTTCATAAGCCAAGTAATCAAGTTGGCACCGTAGCAGCCAAAATCCATCAAGGCTCCTCCCCCATTTAAAACAGGGTCTGTAAGCCATTCTAAAAACTCTTGGTTCACACCGATTTCCATCGGCCCTTCATGTCCATTGTGCACAACGATTTTACGCAGATCCCCGATTCTGTCCTCCTTGACCATGTCATAGGCTGCATGATTAGTAGCATACCATGTGGTCTCGTAGTTTGTCAAGAGATGAATATTGTGCTTCTCCGCCAAGGCCTTCATTTTTCGTGCATGCTCAAGACTTACGGCCATGGGTTTTTCTACCATCACATGAATCCCCAGTGGAGCAAATGTTTCCACCACCTTTAAATGTTCGAAAATGGATCCAAAAGCGGTAACCGCTTCGGGTTTTTTGGCAGTTATCATTTCATCCATCGTGGCAAAGACCAAAGCCATCGAAAATCGGTATTGGTCTGAAAAACGTTTTGCCAATTCTTGATTTGGTTCAACTATGCCGACAATTTCAACATCTGTTAATTGAGGTCTATTCCAAAGCCAATGCACGTGCGAATGTGAAAGACCGATAACCCCGATTTTCAACGGTTCTTTTGATTGCTGACCTACCATAATGGAAGATAATATCATGAAAATAACCAAAGCAATGTTTTTAATCTGCATAACTTCTATTTACTTTTATTCTTGAATTTTGATTTTGCCCATATGAAAATAGCATACGCCAATCCAAAAAGCACAGCGGTTTTCGCTTTTTCGATAATTACTTCCTGAGTATATGCTCCTTCCAAAATAAGCGAAACGATTATAAAAAGAATCATGGCTACAATAACCTGTACTATCATTTTCTTTACATCCATATTGTATCCTTTTAATATTGATGAAACGCCTGTGAAACGAATTCCAAGACTTTGGGCAGTGATTCTCGCCAATACGTCCAACTATGGGCACCATCACGAACGCGATATTCATGCGGAATCTTTTTTTTGGTCATGGCGATATGCACTAGGCTATTTCCTTCAAATAAAAAATCATCATCGCCGCAATCGATGTACCAGCGAACAGATTTAATATCCTCGACCGGAACACTTTCGATCAAATTAAGGGCGTTGTGTTTTTCAAAGTATTCTTTTATCTCCGCTTCGGAGTATTTTTTATCCCCTCTGGCGATACGCTTTTTTAAATCTTCCATGGCAAGCGGGCCTACATAGGCACTTAATGGGCATGCTGAAGAGAACAATTCCGGGTGGTGCAGGGCATACATAAAAGAGCCACCGCCACCCATAGAAAGTCCTGCAACGGCACGGTATTTTTTTTCGCCCTTGATGCGATATTTCTGTTCGACATATGGCATAAGTTCCTCAAAAAAGAAGTCTTCGTACTTCCAATCGCCTAGATTAAAATAACCCATTTGGCCGGTGTCCGCATCGGGCATTACAATGATCATGGGTGTTGCAGTACCATCTTTGATTGCAATATCCGTAATACGCAGTACCTCTCCGAACTGCACCCAACCGGTATGATCATCGGTTGCACCGTGCAACAAATAAAGTACGGGATAACTTCTTTCTGAAGTTTCATAATCGGGTGGAAGATAAACGGCATACTTGCGTTCGCCATTTAAAATTTTACTGGTCATGGAAAGGTTGTCATAAATCTTACCTGATTGGGCGATTGTCGAAATCGAAATGAATAGGAAAAGCAGAAATATGTAAACAGAATCTTTCATTCGAATGTGTTCTTTTATGAATAAGGATAACAAGATATGAAAAGGATTTCATAAATTTCTCAGCCTAACATAAGCCCCTTTCTATGGGCCCAGTAGTAAGCAAAGGTGATATTCGGCACCCAACAAAACCATGCGACCAATCGATACGCGACTTCAAAATCGCCGAATGCGATAGTCAACAAAGGCAACCAAATGCGCAGGGTTACCGCCGCGAAACACGCAGCATAACTATATATCATCAAGCCTTGATGTAACCGCAAATCGCCCTTTCGTATAGCCAAATACGCTTTTATCGTCGTGTATGACCAAACGAGGCCCAAACTGATAAAACCTAAGGAAGATATTAATCCGCCTGTGGCATAAAAACCGATATAGATACCACAGGTGCCGCTGATGATAGCAGCGATGACATATACCTTGCCGATATTTCGGTGGCGTTTTAAATTTGCGCTGCGAAGTTTTTTACTGAATTGTATCCAGCCGATCAAAAGGGCAAGCCCCCCTAAAAGTATGTGGCCGTAGAAACCGATATTCCAAAAAACATTGGATAGCAGCGAATCGCTTTTGGAAGCCAAAAGGCCAAATTCTCTATCGAGCACGAAATACAACAGGGGATAAAGCCCCACAATTATCGCTAAAACGACAAAAACGAACCAGGCTACTTTGTTAGTTCCCATACTGTTTATTCTTTTTCGTTACTTTCTTGTAACTGTTCAGCCGAAGTGCTCTCCCCCCCTTTGTCATTCCGAACCTGCCTGCCGGCGGGCGAAGTGAGGAATCCCTTGGGAGTGTTGACACTACCTTTCACCTGTATTGAACCGCAAACAGGGGCCTTCACCAATACCGGCATCGGCCATCAATCCCAAAACGGGACCCGAACAAGTATACCTGCCTGTATCGGCAGGCAGGCGCAGGGATTCCTCGCCTGCCTGCCGATACAGGCAGGTGCCTCGGAATGACAAGGGAGGGGCTGAACAGTTACATTTTTTTTTCTTTTTTCTTCAACCCACCACTAATTGCGGAAATAAAGAGACCGATCGCAAAGACGAAAAAACCAAGGCTTTCAAAGATCTCCTTTTTTTCTTCGGCGAGAAACATGTCGTATAGTACGATCAAAGTACCTGTTATGGTTAAAATCGAACCTGCTAATCGGACACCTTTTGATTTGAATATACCCATTAGATATGCTGATCAATAAATATCATATTGCCATCAGGATCCAGTAATGTTGCACTAGCTGGTCCAGTAGTACTTTCATCTGCCTCCGTTTCAAGTTTTATTCCATGATTTTTCAAATCTTTTTGAATTTCGCGAACATCGTCGAAAGATTCTAAGGTATTCGCGCTTTGATCCCAACCAGGATTGAAGGTCATGATATTGCCTTCGAACATTCCTTGAAAAAGTCCGACCAGGGATTCTTCGTTTTTCATGATCAAATAATTCATTTCCATGCTGCCGGCAAATACGGCAAAGCCCAATTTTTCGTAAAAATCTTTTGATACCAGCAGGTCTTTTACCGCAAGGCTGATTGAAAATGCACCTAGTTTCATGTTTTTATGTTTTAGGTCGTTACCGTTAAGTTGAGCTTCCCCAGAATTCGTACAAAAGGTAACGATTTCTGAGAAAACCTCGCACCTACGATTACAATTTACTTTTAGAACCTGTTTAAATTTGTTATACGCTATTTTTTCGTCAATCGAGGCTTCAAAAACGGAGTTTGGCAGTGCTAAATGAGTATTTTGGAAACGAAAAGTGGCGGAAAAAAGGCCATAACAAAACCGAAGGATGAAATTTAAACAGGCTCTTAGTGAAAAAAAATAAGAAAATCGTGATTTCTGCGTTATAAGAAAAACGAATAACTGTCCCAACTTACTAAATCTCGGCAAGATGAAAAAGACAATGGCCGTAGCATTTGTGCTTTTTTCGATTATAGGAATGAGCAGCTGCAACTATGATGACAGCAATGACATTGATGTACTTACGCCAAACGATAGTACAGAAGGTCAGGTAATCGACCAATACAATCGCTAAAACTTACCGAATTATCCTGTTCTGTGCCGCTCACGGGCCAAAAGTGTGTTTTTCAGTAGCATGGCAATGGTCATGGGGCCAACGCCACCTGGTACTGGAGTAATATAAGAAGCTTTTTTGCTGACATTCTCAAAATCTACATCACCTGTAATATAATAACCTCTTTCACGGGTTTCATCAGGCACTCTTGTGATACCCACATCGATGATGACCACATCGTCTTTGACCATTTCCGCTTTTAAGAACCCGGGTACGCCCAATGCGGAAATAATGATATCGGCCTGTGTAGTTATTTGGCTAATATTTTTGGTACGGCTGTGAGTTAGTGTTACCGTCGAATTTCCCGGGAAACCTTTACGGCCCATCAAAATGCTCATCGGTCGGCCTACAATATGACTTCTGCCGATGACAACGGTATGCTTGCCCTGGGTTTCTACTTTATACCTTTCCAGAAGTTCTAATATTCCGAACGGGGTAGCGGGAATAAAAGTGCTCATGTCCAGCGCCATTTTTCCAAAGTTAGTGGGATGGAATCCATCCACATCTTTATCAGGGTCGACGGCCATCAGGACCCGTTGCGTATCAATCTGCGGAGGAAGAGGAAGCTGCACGATAAAGCCATCAATAGCATCATCGGCGTTAAGCTCGTGAATCTTCTTTAATAATTCTTGTTCGGAAGTTGTATTAGGCAACCGCACCATTGTAGATTCAAAACCAACTCGCTCGCAAGAACGCACCTTACTACCTACATATGTTAAACTTGCTCCATCATTACCGACGATAACAGCAGCCAAATGAGGAACCTTTTCGCCACGCGCTTTCATCTCGGACACCACGGCCGCAATTTCTTCTTTTATCTCGTTGGATATTTTTTTTCCGTCCAATATTTCCATAACAGTATTCGGTTGGCAGTTGCAGTCGGCAGTCAGAACGCAGTTGCGATACTAACCTAATTTTACGCCGAACTTCCCTGGATTGTTTATCATATAATTTATTAGTTTACCAACTTCTTCGCTTTGCTCCATAAGTTGATAACGATCTTTTTTCGAAATACAATCGCACGACCTGGCAAAATCAAGCCAAACTTGTGTTTCTGAATTTTCTCCATCTGAATCGGTTAGCTTACTGATCCAATTCTTGACATATCTTCACTTTCTATAGGCCTCTGAAATATTGGCACAAACCAATCTAGAACACCGTCTAATTTGATCAGTTAAAGAGTACGTCTCTTCTTTGGGAAATGTTTTTGATATCTCAAAAATATCCATTGCCAATGCAAATCCTTTTTTATAAGCTTCCAAAGTCTTAAAGCTCATTATAACGGTTTAGCATTTTAAAAAACTACTACTGCATACTGCAACTGCCAACTGAGACTATTTTAGGCCAAGGCCTCCGCCCATCATCTGCATCATCTTTTTACCCCCACCACCTTGCATCATTTTCATCATCTTTCTCATTTGGTCGAACTGCTTCATCAACTGATTTACTTCTTTTACATCACGACCACTACCTTTTGCGATTCTCTTTTTTCGGCTGACATCCAACCTCGATGGATTCGAGCGTTCATCAGGGGTCATCGAATGAATAATCGCCTCGATATGTTTAAAGGCATCGTCGTCTATATCCAATCCTTTAAGAGTTTTTCCGGCACCGGGAATCATTCCCATTAAATCTTTCAGATTACCCATTTTCTTGACCTGTTGGATCTGGCTCAAGAAATCGTCGAAACCGAATTTGTTCTTGGCGATTTTCTTTTGGATTTTCCTGGCTTCCTCTTCATCAAATTGATCTTGTGCACGTTCTACCAACGAAATCACATCGCCCATGCCCAAAATACGATCCGCCATTCGGTCAGGATGGAAAACATCGATCGCCTCCATCTTTTCACCTGTTCCGATAAACTTAATCGGCTTATCGACCACTGACTTAATCGAAATTGCCGCACCACCTCGGGTATCACCATCCAACTTCGTTAGGATAACTCCATCGAAATTCAAAATATCATTGAAGGCCTTGGCGGTATTTACGGCATCTTGACCGGTCATGGAATCGACTACGAAAAGCGTTTCTTGTGGTTGGATGGATTTATGGATGTTCGAAATCTCGTCCATCATCTTTTCGTCGACAGCCAAACGACCAGCGGTATCGATGATGACCACATCAAAGCCTTCTGATTTTGCTTTGGCAATACCCGCCTGTGCAATAGCCACTGGATCATTGTTCTCGCGGTCAGAATAAACCTCGACGTTTATTTGCTCTCCAACAACATGTAATTGATCAATAGCAGCTGGTCTGTAAACGTCGCAGGCAACCAACAAAGGATTCTTGGATTTTTTCGTCTTGAGAAAGTTGGCCAATTTACCAGAAAAAGTGGTCTTACCAGAACCCTGTAAACCGGACATCAAAATTATCGAAGGATTACCGGAAAGATCAATGCCCTCGGTCTCGCCGCCCATCAATTCGGTCAGTTCGTCTTTAACGATCTTGACCATCAACTGACCTGGCTGTAGGATTGTCAAAACGTTCTGGCCGAGCGCTTTTTCCTTTACCCGATTGGTAAACTCTTTGGCTATCTTGAAATTGACATCGGCATCGAGTAAAGCCCTACGCACTTCCTTGGTAGTCTCGGCCACATTTATTTCGGTAATCTGGCCATGTCCCTTTAGAACATGTAACGCCTTGTCGAGCTTCTCGCTTAAATTATCGAACATCGTCTTGATTAATTTTGAAGAAAGGCAAATTTAACAATAACTAAAGGAAAGATGTCGAGGATAAGAGAAAAATATGCCCAGCCCATCATTGGGAGGGAGTTATCTTTTAAGCGATTTTCATCTTTTTGTCAAACCGATATTCTTGCGTAAAAGTTCGTCCAATGTAAAAGTCAAATCGGGAGTTTTATCCCCCTCCTTCGGGTTATGTCCCAACAAATGATAGTGGATAACATTGACGTCGAAAAAGCCTTTGCCCGAACCCGCCAAAGGCAGGAGGGCTTTTTCTAGATTCTAGTAAGATTTCAATCGCTTTAGGGCCCCTGGGCAAATGAAAACTGGCGGCTTTTTTGGGAAGATACCTTTTGTTGGGACATGACCCTCCTTCGGAGAGGTTAGGGGAGAAAAAAAAGCACCCATCTAAGATGGATGCCTTTCGTCGATGTGGGGCAAAAAAAGGGGGTATTTTTATTGTTTTTCGAAGGTCAACTGATCGGTTTCACTATGGTCTTCTCTATCATCGATCAAGTCAATTCTTGAACTTGTATATTTCTGAATATCCCAATCATCTGCCAATGCTTCAAATAGATCCGGTGTTGTGAAAAAAATATTGAAATCAATATCATCATCGCTACTCTCATCATCACTATCACCATCATTATGGCTCGAGCTTGTAAGAGACCAAGCTCCAGAGACAGAGGTGCTGCCATTGGTAGAACTCAAGGTGCCATCAGTATCAAAAGTAAAACTGTAACCATCATAATCATTGGTTCCTTCCTTGCCAGAATCAAAATAATAGGTTATTTTCCATTGACCCGACCCAATAATAGCTTTTATTTCAGCCATATCTGCGATAGTCACTTCATCTTCATCACTACTTTCGTCCTTGCTACAAGAGTTAAAAATGATAACCGTACACAATACGATAATTGTCTTTGTAATAAGTTTAGATTTCACAGATATTTGATTTATTGAATTTGAACTCGTCATTAGTTATTCTTTCCTGCCAGCAGGCAGGTTTTTCCATTTTCAGCTTCCGTAGCTATGGCTATGCAACCAAAAAATGACTTCATTGGAGCACAAAAGCGGTTCCAAACAATAACTCAAGACGGGTTCTTTTATATAAAAAAACCCCAATGCTCAACATTGGGGTTTTTATTTTACTATTTCTTCTCAAAGACAAGGGTGTCATCTGAATGATCGTCTCCGCCATCTTTCAACTCAATTCGATCATTTGAGATCGAAACAATGTCCCAATCATCTGTAAGTTCACCCAGTGGGTCTTGATCTCCCAAGTTCAGATAAACCATAAGATCATTATCACTATTTCTTAGAACTCTCCAAGAACCAGGTATAACAGGATCTGTCTCGCCCGTGGTTATGCTGATCAAATGTTCTGGTCGAAACGAAAATGTATAGGGCGCATAGTTTTCCGTTTCATCGACTCCATCATCTTTATACTTAGCTACCATCCAATCGCCACCCATCATGATATTCCTGATTTCAGGTACATCACCATCATCGTTGTTATCATCACAAACTCTTTGCAATACCAATTCATAATCGGTACCGGGAATCTCAAACTTCAACCGGTCATTCCTAAGGTCTTTCAAAGGCCACTCAAAGCTTACTCCCGGTTCTTGACCCATCGTAATGGCCATTACCAGTCTTCCTTGCTCATTGGTAGTAATTTCCCAACTTCCTTCTGAAACAACATCACCACTACTCAAGGTTACAACACCTTCGGCCATGAATTTGAATTCATATCCTAAAAGTCTCCTTACCTCAACGTCATTGACCTTCACTTTTTTGATGATCCAACCACACTCCTTTAATATTCCTCTTAAAGTATTTGGGTCGTCATTGATAATATCACAACCTTTGTGCATGATAATCTTGTTATTTTCACCTGCATACAACTTGATCTTACCATTACCTATGTCGTATACGTACCATTCTAGGGTGAAGTCTACCAACTGGTCAAATTCTAATTTTAACAGTACACGATGCTCTGAAACTCGTGTAGACCATGTTCCGTCCAACATATTTCCTTGTCTATCATAAACTTTTACAGTACCATCTTCTTTAAAGTTCATAACATAATCAATGTACTGATCGGTCTGTGGTCGGTCGATGCGTTTCACCTCATGAATCAACCAAGGACATGCGACCAATAGATTATCTAGACGTTCTTTTGTAAAGTCGTCGTCGTTGTAATCGTTATCGTCATCTTCATCACACATATCCTTGGCACCTTCAATAGTGGCCACCAATTCAGCAAGTGTGTTTACAACGACCTCAGATCCATCGTACAATTTAAAAGTAACCGGGAAATCTATACTAATGATATCGTTTTCGCCCAAACCGGCCATAAAACGTCTCAACTCAAAATCACTGTTGATCGTATAATCATCAAGTATTGAGTTACTTGTATCAAAAGTGTACAGTTTTACAGGATATACGACATCGATACATTCGATATCATCATCACCACCACCTTCAACACATTCATCGGAAATTTTGCGAAGGTCTTCTGTACTATTGATCGTTACTTCTGTATAATCGCCCATCGTAATAGTAATGGGGAAAATGATATCGAGAAGGTCGTCATCGGTATCGATAGCATCGAATATTCCTTCGATAACGGCAAGATCATCAATCGAATCGATAGTAATTTCTACTCCGTTAACATCAACGGTATACGGAAAACGGATATCGAAACAACTTGATCCGTCGACAATATTGTCCCACGAACCGTCGTTCGACACGGTACGTTCCAACAATTTTGCACTGGCCGAACTTGCCATCATTGTCTCTTGATCCTCTTGGGGTTGAACATCATACTTCTCTTTTTGACAAGAGGTAAAAGCCAAAGCTGTAGCCAATAGGCCTGTGAACAGCGCGTAATTCAAAAACTTTTTCATAACGATTTGGAATTTATTGTTAATATGGTCTTAAAACAATCCGGCTAGAAAATACCCTACCCGATTTTTAATTTTTTTAAAATATCTTTGATAAAAACCATCCTTTTGAAAACCGAACTGAATAACCATGTATGTGAGGAAACTGTGTTCAATACGGTCTTCAAAGCTAATTCTAGAACGGTTTTTAACTTCATTTATTATAAATTCGGCAACGAAGAAAAGGCGAATGACGCTGTGCAAGAAGCTTTTGTGAAGTTATGGGAGAACTGTGCAAAGGTCACGCCCGAAAAAGCAAAATCATATTTATATACCGTTGCGAACAATCTATACCTTAATGTACTCAAGGCGGAGAAAGTGCGCATGAAATACGCCGACAAGTCGTTGAAGTCGACAAATGAAACTCCTGAATTTCTTTTGGAGGAAAACGAGTTCAAGGAAAAATTGGAAAATGCCCTGAACAGTCTACCTGAAAACCAACGGACTACTTTTCTTTTAAATAGGATAGATGGAAAAAAATATGCAGAAATTGCCGAAATGGAAGGGGTAAGTGTCAAAGCCATTGAAAAAAGGATGCATTTGGCGCTCAAGGCGTTACGGGAGCGGATAGATGGATTATAGGCACAAGCACCAAATTTCAAGCACCAAATCCCAAAATTATCAGAATTGGAATTTGGAATTTGTTTTTTGGAATTTAGAAAAAAGTAGGGTTTTTCCCTTTTTAGGTGTTATTAGTGTATAAAGCTAGAAATCATGCAAGAAAATTACTTGGCGAAATGGCTTAATAACGAACTTTCGGAAGAAGAGTTGGCGGAATTCAAGAATTCTGAAACCTACGAATCTTATCAGAAGATCATTGCCGTTACCGATACTTTAAAAGCCCCCGATTTTGATGTCGAGGAAGCTTTGCAAGACTTCAAGAGCCGAAGTGTTTCAAAAGAAGAACCTAAGGTAATTGTTATGCGACCTTACAAGAGATTCTTGCAAGTGGCCGCTGCCGTAGCGATTCTAATGGTCGGTTCTTATTTTTATTTGGGCACCCTTGGTCAAAATATTTCCACTCAATATGCCGAACTTAAGGAAGTCACTTTACCCGATAATTCTGAAATAGTATTGAATGCCGATTCTAAAATTTCATACGATGAAAAAAATTGGGATAAAAAGCGAAATATAGACCTTGAGGGAGAAGCCTTTTTCAAAGTTGCAAAAGGAAAAAAGTTTACCGTTTCGACCGATAATGGGGTGGTAGCCGTATTGGGTACCCGGTTCAACGTCGAGAATAGAAACGGGTTTTTCGAAGTGACCTGCTTTGAAGGTTTGGTCAGCGTGACCTATGATGGTAAAGAAACCAAATTGCACGCCGGTAATTCTTTTCTCGCCATAAACGGAAAGATCGCTAACCTTGATGCTTCTAAAAATGCACATCCTTCTTGGATAAACAAAGAGAGCAGCTTTAAGAGTATTCCCCTTAAATATGTACTTGCAGAGTTCGAAAGACAACATAATGTTTCGGTCGAAACCCAAAACATCGATAGTGATCAACTATTTACAGGCACCTTTAGCAATACCGATATTGATCTTGCGTTACAAAGCATAAGTGTTCCTTCTCAAATAAAGTTTAAATTAGAGGAGACCAAAGTGCTCTTCTATGCCCAAAATAAACCGTAAATTTCTTGCCAGATGGTTTCTTCTGTCGGTATTTTTATTTGCACAGGTTACCCAGTCGCAAGAACAATCGGCATCTAAGGTATATCTTACCACTTATTTGCAGGAACTGGAGAAGCAGTTCGATGTCAAATTCTCCTTTGCGGATGCCAATATTCAATCCATAGAAATTGTACAACCGACCGGCGCTTCCTTAGACAGCATTCTCAATAGTATACGAGATCAGACCCAAATCGAGATTCAAAAACTCAACGAAAGGTATTACACGCTGATCAAAGGCGATGCAATAGACATTTGTGCGACGGTTCTCGACAATTATGAGCAGAATACGGTTACTGGCGCAACCGTGGAAGTTCTCGATACCGAAACGAACGCGATTACCGACCTTGATGGCACCTTCTCTTTAAGTGATATTCCACGGAATGCGATTTTACAAATCAAACATTTAGGATTCAAAACCCTTTTCGTAGAAGCAGAGAAGTTGGTTAATCACAACCCGTGTGCGACAGTTTTGTTGGGCGTACGCTATCAACAACTTGAAGAAGTTGCCGTATACAAATTCCTTACAACGGGGCTAACGAAACAATCCGATGCAAGTATAGAAATGAATCCTGCCAAGTTTGGCATCCTCCCTGGCCTTATAGAACCTGATGTACTTCAAACGGTTCAAGCATTGCCCGGAATAAAAAGTATCGACGAGACAGTTTCTGACATCAACATTCGTGGCGGTACTAACGACCAAAATCTTATTTTATGGGATGGAATAAAAATGTATCAATCTGGCCATTTCTTCGGATTGATATCCGCTTTCCACCCCTATCTGACCGATCAGGTAACCGTTATAAAAAACGGCACTAGTGCTGCATACGGCGATGGGGTCAGTGGCATCATCGATATGCGTACAAAAAATGAAATCGAAAATCAATTTACCGGTGGTGCAGGAGTAAATCTTATCAGTGCGGATGTTTTTGGTCAACTTCCCTTGACGGATAAACTAGCCTTTCAGTTTTCAGCCCGACGGTCTTTGACCGACTTTTTCGATATCGGCACCTATGCGCGTTTTTCAGGATAGCGAAGTAGTCGAAAGTGACGAAAACTTTTATTTCTACGATTTCACGGCTAAGATTTTTTATGACATCAACGAAAATCAAAAATTGCGATTGAGCCTCATTAACACCAGCAACAGGCTTGATTATTCCGAAAGTAATAACGATAACACCCGTAGTACGAATAGTGCTTTGGATCAATACAATCTTTCTTTTGGGGGAAGTCTCACAAGTAAATGGACCGAAAAGTTCACTACGAACCTAAATGTCTACCAGACCCAATATAAGTTGACCTCCAGAATTACCTCTATCAACAATGGTCTGCAACAGCTCTTTCAGAATAATAGGGTACTGGAAAATTCGGTAAAACTAGAGACAAACTTCGAGCTCTCAACTAATTTGAATTGGAGCAATGGATACCAATTCAATGAAACGGGAATTCTAAATGAAACCTTCGTTTTTCAACCCCGATTCGAGAGCGAAATACTTAATACTTGGTGTGCTTCACTCTCATGGCCTTTTTTCCGAATTGACATACAACTCGGATGACAAAAAATGGTTCGCCAGGGGAGGAGTCCGTCTCAATTATTTCAAGGATTTGGAAACTTTTGATACGTTCAATGAGACCTCTATTGAACCTCGGTTTAATCTGAATTACTCCTTTGCCAAGAATTTCAAAGTTGAAGT
>QIJL01000278.1 GCA_003232435.1 Flavobacteriales bacterium
AAGACGTGAACTACCGTGACTTCGACGACGACGGCGACGGCATCGACACCCCCGACGAGGACGCCGACGGCGACGGCGACCCGACAAACGATGATTCAAATGGTGACGGTACCCCGGACTATTTGGATCCGACGCCAATAAATACGGATATAATCGTTATGCAAATGGTCACACCGAATGGTGATGGTAAAAATGAGTTTTTATGGATAGAAAATGTCGATCTTGCTCTTAACAATACCTTTAGAATATACAATAGATGGGGAATAGCCGTATATGATGGGGAAAATTATAACAATCAAAATAATGTTTTTGATGGCAGGTCTAAAGGTAGATCAACTGTTAGTGCTGGTGAATATCTACCGGCAGGGGTATATTTTTATATCTTTGAGTATAATACGGAAAATCAGAGTAATATAACCGATAACGGATATATCTATATCAGCGAATAATCTATAACCGACTTATGATAATAAAAAAGAGCCTCCTAGCTTTCCTATTTTTATTGTTGATTTTTTGGGAAACGGTCAATGCACAGCAAGACGCACAGTACACCCAATATATGTTTAACACTATGAGCGTCAACCCTGCCTATGCAGGTTCTAGAGGACAACTAAGTGTGGCTGCACTCTATAGGTCGCAATGGGTCGGTCTCGAAGGAGGCCCGGTTACGCAGACCCTTAATTTGCATTCCCCTATCAGAAACAGCAAACTAGGTTATGGTATTTCAGTAATCAACGATAAGATTGGTGATGGAGTTGTTCAAGAGACCTATTTTGATGGCGTTATTTCCTATACCGTTGACGTGTCACTCGATGGAAAACTTTCATTTGGATTGAAAGCCGGTGGAAACATATTAAATCTTGATTTTGCCGGATTGCGCCAAAGAGATGGTTTTGAGGAAGCGGTCAATACCGATGATATTCAGAACAAGTTTTCACCGAACTTCGGATTAGGCGTATACTACCATACCAATAGATTTTATGCCGGACTTTCGGCACCCAACTTATTGGAAACGGAATTCTTTGATCGTTCTGGAAATGATGCGAACTCAATCGATTTTTTGGCTAAAGAAAGAATCAATTTCTATTTGATTACAGGATATGTTTTTGATTTGAACAATGACTTCAAATTTAAGCCCGCCCTGTTGACCAAGGTAGTTGGCGGGGCACCACTTCAAATAGACTTCTCTGCGAACTTCCTTTTCAACGATAGGTTCCATTTAGGGGCGGCCTATAGGTGGGACGCTGCGGTGAGCGGTTTGGTCGGTTTTCAAATATCTGATCAGTTCATGATCGGACTGGCCTACGATCGTGAGACTACGGAGTTGGGAGGAACACAATTCAATGATGGCTCTTTTGAGTTTTTTTTAAGATTTGAATTGGTTAAATCTTTCCAAAAATTAGTATCACCACGATTCTTTTAAAATCGGGAACAATGACAAGAAAATTAAAAATATTAGTTACGCTTTTTTCCTTTGCGATGGTGTTCACAAGCCATGCACAGGAACGACTGGTTACCAAGGCAGATACAGACTATGAGCAATATTCTTTTCGCCCGGCAATCGATATCTACAAACGGGTCATGGACAAAGGCTATGTTTCTGCAGATTTGTTAAAAAAACTAGGTAACTCTTATTATTTCAATGCCGACTATGTTGAAGCAGCTGAAACTTACAAAAAATTGATTGATGGTTATGCTCAAGATGCTGGGGCAGAACACTATTTCAGATATGCTCAATCACTGAAATCTTTAGGTGATTATGATGGTTCGAACGAGGTGATGGCAAAATTTACAGAACTTACATCGAGCGATATTCGAGCTGTTGCCTTCAAAAATGACAAGGATTATATGGCCGAAATCAAGAGAAATTCTGGTCGATATGATGTGGGTCCTTTTGAGTACAATTCTCCTTATTCTGAATTTGCCCCATCCTTTTATAAAGAAGGACTTATATTTTCCTCGGATCGCGATACCGGTAATCTTGCTAAATATCGTCATACTTGGAATTCAAAAGATTTTTTGGATTTATACAAGGTAAATGCAGATAGTGTTTCCTCAAACATTGTTGTGAAGCTGGGCAATCAGGTAAACACAAGATTGCACGAATCGACCTCAGTTACTACCGAAGATGGCGGCACGATGTACTTTACCAGAAATAATTTCAAGGATGGCAAGTATATAAAGGATGAAAATGGAGTCATTAGACTAAAAATTTTCAAGGCTACTCTGGCGGATGGTTCATGGCAAAATATCGAAGAGCTTCCTTTTAATAGTGATGCTTACTCAGTTGCGCATCCCGTTCTCAGTCCTGATGAAAAGTCAATGTATTTCGCTTCCGATATGCCGGGAAGTCTTGGAGAGTCTGATATTTTCATGGTTGAAATCAAAGAAGATGGAGGTTTCGGCACACCGGTGAACTTGGGTAATACGATTAACACAGAGGCACGGGAAACCTTCCCTTTTATGACTAGTGAAGAGATACTATATTTTTCATCTGATGGCCACCCAGGTTTAGGGGGATTAGATGTTTTTGGCACCAAGGTAGCGGACAGAAAACTAGACGGGGCCATCCTAAATGTGGGAGAACCCATCAATAGCAAGATGGATGACTTTACCTACATCATGGATGAAGAGTCTAGAAAAGGATATTTTGCTTCTAACAGACCCGAAGGCCAAGGTGCAGACGACATCTATAGTTTTACTGAGAACAAACCGCTAATGTTTGATTGCAAACAAGAGATAACAGGTACTGTAAGGGATAAAATATCGAATGAAGTCCTAGTCGGCGCAACAGTAAAGGTTATTGATGAAAATAATGAGGAAATACTATCTACCATAACTGATTCAGAAGGGAAGTATTCACTTTCATTGGATTGTAACCAAGGTAATTTTGTAAGAGCTCAAATTCAAGGTTATGTACCATCGGAAGAATATATCGGCAAATCAGACGGTAAGCCGAAGATCATAGATTTTTACTTAGAGCGAGTTACAATAACAGCCGGGTTTGGTGATGATCTGGCCAAATTGTTGCAGCTGAGTACGATATACTTTGATTTTGATAAATACAATATTCGAAAAGATTCAGAAATCGAGGTTGAAAAGGTCATCGCCGCAATGGAGAAATATCCAAGCTTGAGAATAAAGGTAAACTCGCACACCGACAGTAGAGGAAAAGATTCATACAATCTCTGGTTATCTCAAAAAAGAGCAGAATCTACTGTCAATTACATGATTTCGAAAGGTATTGCCAAAGAGAGGCTTGAAGGTGAAGGTTTTGGCGAGACAAAACTGGTCAATGAATGTGCCAATGGCGTAAAATGCTCGGCTAAGAATCATGAACTGAATAGGCGTTCCGAGTTTATTATTATGGAGTAATTTGAATGACTTTAGATATAAAGCGGCCAACACGGCCGTTTTTTTGTGCCCAATTGTTGGTAATTCAAAGAAATTATGTAGGAAACCTGAGTTATTCTGCACTTTCACACACGTATTTTAATGGTTCACAACAATATTTAGGCCAAAAGAAGGAACGAAGCTAATTTTGAAAATTAGACTAGCCTACTTATGTTTAGCAATAAGGTTCTACTCTTTTGCATTTTGATATTTTCTGCAACTATGGTATGCGGCCAAGATACCTATTTGGACAATTTCAACACAGTTTCCTATTCCAATAACAACGGAAGCTTGAATTTTGCTGCCGATTGGGTGGAAACTAATGAGACCACGAGCCCGTCCGGCGGTCGTATTTTGATCAATACGAACCAGCTACGTTTCCGGAACCTTGATAGTCGCTATATCACTAGATCCTTAGACCTGTTAGGTGCTACATCTGTTACATTGTCTTTGGGCTACAATAGAACCAGCGGCAATGAAACGGTTAGGGTCCAGCTCTTTAACGGTGCTTCTTATTCCACCGTGGCCACCTTAAATGGCACAGGGACCCTAAATTATGTCCTTGCACCGACCGAGATATCGTCCTCCTCGGGTATTCGTTTCAGAACGGGAAGTGGTAACTGGGGTAGCTCCGAAACCGTTTTTATAGAAGACGTACTTTTTACGGCAACCTACAGTCCTACAATTTCAATAGAAGATATTGCGGTTGATGAAGACGCAGGTACAGCCACCTTCACTGCAACGCATATGGGCGTAAGTGCATCAGGATCCTTTACCGTAGATTTTTCAACTGTGGATATAAGTGCAAATGCGGGTAGCGATTATACCGATACTAGCGGCACGTTATCCTTTAACGGCACCGTTGGCGATACTGAACAGATTACAGTGCCCATAACCGATGATTTTGTTTTTGAGGGTGATGAGACTTTTAGGGTTCAATTTGATAGCACATCGGACGTTTCAGTAAATATCACCGATACAGCAACCGGTACGATAACCGACGATGAAAGCGACCCTAATGCACCCAGACCTTACGAAGAAAGGTATACAGATAACATGTTGGGAAATTTCGTAATGAGGGGAAATACAAATTTACAATGTGTTTCAGGATGTCCGGCTACACCAACATCTAACAACCCTGCGGTCGTCATGGGCTATGCTGATGTCGATACTAACGGTACAACGGTAAATTCAAGTAACAGTACGTTTACCATACCAGCAGGGGCCACTGTAGAATGGGCAGGCTTGTATTGGGGAGGAATGTATGGTAGTACACGAGGCGGCATTACGAATCCTCCCGGCGGACTTAGTATTGACCAAGTTAAATTTATGGAACCTGGAGTAGCGACCTATACCACGGTCAATGCGCAGGTCCGTAACATTGAAACAGCTTTTGGTAATCCCTGGAACACCTTTATGTCGTTCGCGGAGGTAACGACGATAGTACAATCGGCTGGTAGCGGAATATATCATGTGGCTGATATCGCTTTGGCCACCGGAAGTGCCTATACAGGTCCCAATGGGGGTTGGACTATGGTGATCGTATATAGTGATCCCGCAGAAAAAGCACGGAGAATAAACGTATGGGACGGATATGATTTCTTCGGTTTTGGAGCCAACGACAACTTTACGGTGACCGGTTTGCTAACTCCGGCCTCCGGTGCTTTTGAAACGCATGCCGCTTATTTTGCCTATGATGGGGAGGCAAGCTTTTCAGGAGACTTTGTAAGTATCAACGGTACCTCTCTTTCGAATGCTTTAAACCCTGCCACCAATGCTTTAAACGGCACTATCTCTGAGTTTGGGGTGGATGTCGGAGGCAGAAATCCTAATTTTGCCTATTCATGGGGAGTTGATAGCGATGTGTATGACGCTTCCGGATTGGTACCAAATGGAGCCATCGATTTGTCAGTAAATCTTGGAAGTGGTTTTGAAGGTATTTGGGGCGGCGTATTTGTTGTTTCCAATGAGATTGCGTTTCCCGCGGTAGCCAGTAAAAGCTTCACATCTTCAACGGTGACCGTGGGAGATGAATCTACAGTTACTATTGTTGTGGATAATCCGGCGAATGGCGTAAACCTTACAAATTTTGGAATAACTGATAATTTACCGGCCGGTATGACCATCGCCACAACTCCGAACGCCTCCTCTTCCTGTGGAGGATCTATTACAGCAACACCAGGAGCAAGTTCTTTTGTGGTTAACGGCGGATCTCTTGCACCTGGGGCTTCCTGTACTTTTGTTTTTGATGTTGTTACCTCAACAGACGGTTCCTTTGTGAATACTATTGGCCCTTCGGACATTACCAATGACCAAAATATCCCCCTTCAGGGAACATCCTCAGGTACCCTGACAGTGTTACCTCTTCCTGATAACGATAACGACGGAGTGGCAGACAGATTTGATTTAGATGACGACAACGATGGTATACCCGATAGCGATGAATTAAACACTGTAATTAGCAATTCCCAGCAGGACTGTACGGGGGAAACAACCTTGGACTTTAGCGCAGCCGCAACCTTGGTTTCCGGAACGGCTTTGCAACAGGGAGCAGTATACAGGATACCGAATATAACCGCCGGAACAGATGCCTTAGTTACAATTGAACAAACGGTAAACGCTACTGTGGCCAATGTGGACAACAACACCTCTGATGCTTCTGCATTTAGGCCTCAGACAGCATTTAATTTGACCAACATCGGGGACCGGGGATATATTGAATACCGAATTCAGTTTGTTACTTCCGGTGGATTCACACCAATAAATATCAGTAAGTTCTTTTTGAACTTCAATGATATAGATGGAAATGCCAATTACGCAGAACAGGCCTGGGCAAACAATCCGACAAGTTACATTATTTCAAACCCGACGGAATTAACAATGAAAACCGAAGGTACGTGGGTTATTGGTACGGCGGGCACTACAGAATATCCTGGAGCTGGGAATACCAACCCACAGGTAAATTTCGGAATAACTTATAATAGTAAAACCGAAGTGCTCATTAGAGTGGGAGGTGAGGCCAGGGTAGCCGGTGCCTCAGCAGGGGGAAGACAACATAACGTAGAATTCAGCTGTCTTACTAATTACAATAATCCAGAGAATTACGCAATTGATACGGATTCTGATGGAATTGCCAATCATCTGGATTTAGATGCTGATAACGATGGTATTTATGATGCTGTTGAGGCGGGTCACGGCCAAGCACATACTGCAGGCGTAATAGGTGGCCCTTATGGCACAAACGGATTGGCGGATAATGTGGAAACGGTAGCTGAGAGTGGTCTTATAAATTATGCCGTGGTTGACACAGATGGCACAGAGGCTGCAAATTTCATCGATACTGATAGCGATGGAGATGGTTGTAGCGATCCTAACGAAGCTTATGCCAATGCGAACGCCGACGGTGGGGATAATGAATATTACGGAACAGGAAATCCTCCAGCGGTTGATGCCAATGGCAGGGTAACAGCAGCAGCCTATCCGGTACCTGCTGATGTTGGAAGCAATGGTACACAAGATTATGTGGAAGCCGAAGCAGCACCGGTAATAAGCACACAACCTATAAACACAACGGTTTGCGTAGGTTGTAGCACCACAATTTCAGTTGCCGCGACGAATGCCGATACCTATCAGTGGCAAACGTTTAACGGAACGGTTTGGATTGATTTGCCAGACAGCGGTATTTACTCTGGAACAACCACGGACACACTGGTTTTGACTGCCGTGACAACGGCGGAGAATGGAAATCAGTACCGTGTCATTTTGACTAATGAGAGCTTTGCATGTAGCGTTACAACTTCAAATGTGGCCATCTTGACCGTGCAGGTAAATACGGTGATTACCAACCGCAGGATCACTTATCGGGTCAACAAAAATTAGCGTTCAAAATTTTATCTGTTTGTATTTTCTTGCAAAAAATCGCGTATGTTCTTGCTTGTCAAAGTTTTACACACAACGGATTCATAAATTTATTAAAGGTATTCTAGTATAAGACCACATATTTAGGGGGCTATATGTTATGATTCTGCACCTTCACAACATTTATTTTAACACTTTCACACTAGGGTTAATTTTGCAGGTTGTAAAGAACTACTGTGATATGTTTCGCATTTCCCACTGGTTCTGACAGCCCTAAAATGATACAAAAAAACCTGCTCATCCCCAAGATGATTTGCAGATCCTCGTTTGTAATTTGCTTTCTATTTGCAGTTATACTAAAGGGTCAGACCACTTTTACGGAAAGTGCAGCTGCCTATGGTCTTAACATCAGCGGGAACAAAGATGGAGGTCATGCATGGTCCGATTTTGACGGCGACGGCGATTTGGATGTATTGGTGTTGGAAAACAACAATAGTAGTTCTGTAAAAAGTTTTCTCATGCAGAACAATAGCGGTGTTTTTACCAATGTACAGGCCACTTTGGCGCCTGGAATGTTGGGCGATAGGGCAGAGCGACAGGCAGCTTGGGGAGATTTGAACAGTGATGGACGCCCCGACTTTCTTATTGGTTCTCATGGAAACTCTTCAAGTAGGGTTGCGATTCAAATTTTTATTCAGAATACAAATGGAACTTTCGGTGACGGGATAGGCGGAACTGCTCCCATTACGGTCGGTGAAAATGCCAGTGCTACGATTACCATAAACCCATTGAATGTTGAGGGTGCCGGATTCTTTGATTTTGAGGGAGATGGTGATTTGGATGTATTTTTCGATAGCCATAATTTTGGTATTGAGCTACTTAGAAATAATTTCATAGATCACACAACAAATACCGTAGCAAATCCGACTCCAGCTACTTTTTTTACACATATCACACCTTTAAATGGCAGTCCGAATGTTCAATTTGGCCTGAACCAGTTCGCTACCGATGGAGATTATGGATCCGCGGCCGACGTCAATGATGATGGTTGGGTGGATATTTTTATGCGGAAAAGAGACGAAAATGATTTCTTTCTCAACCAAGGAGGTGTTTTTACCAATGGGGCCGATTTGGCCCAAGCTCGGAACAGTAACAAGGGAGGCAATGGTCTATGGGATTTGGACAATGATGGTGATTTGGATGCGGTGTGGACAGAAAACGGCTTTTCCCAAATATTTAGAAATGACGGCCCCGGTGTATGGGTGGCAATGGGTACGGGTGTTTTTCCCGGATTGCCACAACCGGCCAATGCCAATAGTGCAAGCTCAACGGCACGGATAGACGCCCTCGCCGGGGGAGATATCGATAACGACGGGGACATAGATATCCTATTGGTAGGCAATAGCCGAAGTTATCTATATCTAAATCAGTTGAACAGCCCCACACCGGCCCCTGGTGTTGTTGGGAGCGGTGCGGCCATGAGTTTTTCCCTGGATACTGCCCAGAGCTTTAATACCGGGGCCAATGGGGAAGGAACTACCATGGTAGATGTCGACGATGACGGGGATTTGGATATCTACATGAACATTAGCGGTACGAACCGTTTATATATCAACAATCTGCCTCCGGCCAACAGGAACAACCATCTTTTGGTCAATGTTTCGGAAGACCGCGGTGCGAACGGATCTACGGGAGGTTTTCCTGAAAGGGTGGCCGTTGGCACTAACGTTCTAATACGGGATTGTGCCGGAAATATTATCAGCGGATTGCGACAGGTAAACGGGGTCTATGGCCATGGCACCCAAAGCCCTGAGAAAGTTCATTTTGGATTGCCTCTTGGAGAAAATGAGACCTACATTATTGAAGTGCGCTATCCTAATTTTTATGATCCCTCAGATCCTAGCGGTTTTTCCAGATTAATTGCAACCATAATTGCAACGCCAAGTACCATTCCAGGGACCAATCATTATGACCTTTCTACCACTGATGCAGAGATTATAGAAAATGTAAATCCACCAGACGCAGTTGACGACTTAGAGATTGTACCGATAGGAACGACCGTTTCGGTACAAATAAGTTTGTTTGACAATGATTCTGAACCTGATGGAGAGTTATTTTTTATTGAAAGTGTTGTACAACCGGCAATAGGTTCGGTAGTCATAGATGACGCAGATTTAGGATTGGTCACCTATACCTATAGCGCGGGAACGCCGTTTCCTGGTACTACCTTTGACTATACAATAACAGATTCTACAGTTTCAGTATGTCCTGCCTTAGGTAAAAGCGATACCGCCACAGTAACTGTTTATGAACCTTGCGCGGACCCCGGGGGGGCAGATTCAGATGGAGATGGTATAAATGACATTTGCGACAAAGACAATGATAATGATGGGATTTTGGATTCCATTGAAAGCCCCATCTCTATTTTATGGGTTACAGATGGTACGGCCAGTACCGAGGAGCAAAACACTATTGATAAGCTGACAGCTTTAGGCCATTCGGTTACCGTAGTAGATGATGGCGTTGGCGGTAATGCCGATAATTTTGACGTTACCTTTATATTCGAAGATGTTTTTAGTGGGGCTGCGTTCGCCAATGTCGCTAATTTGATAACCACTACAAACGGTGTGGTTACCAGTGAACCGGCCTTACATGACGAAATATTGGGAGGGGTTACCGGAGGGTCCACCGCTACAAATTTCGTAAACATAGTGGATAATGCACACCCCATTACAACTGGCTTATCCTTGGGAAATTACGATATTGGTGACGCTGCATATTATGGCAATGGTCTGGTCTCGGGAACCGTGCTCGGAAGACACCCGAACGGGGAAGGGTCCATCGTGATTTGGGAACCCGGAGATGCCCTTGAAACAGGCATTGCTCCCGGTAGAAGAACCATCGTACCACATACAAATAATAATGGCGGATTTAATAGTGCCGGAGAAGACCTTTTGATCAAAGCTATTTTATGGACATCCCGAAATGACACTGATGGTGATGGGGTAGATGATTATTTGGATCTGGACAGTGATAACGATGGTATCTATGATGTGGTCGAAGCCGGTCATGATCTGTCACATACTTCAGGAAGATTAACCGGAGCCGTTGGCTTGGATGGGGTTGCAGATGTCGTTCAGGCCTCGGGCCAAGAGGATAATGGAACAATAAATTATACGGTCCGTGATTCAGACAGTGACAGTAATTATGATTTTGTAGAACTCGATAGTGATGCCGATGGATGCGAAGATGTACTCGAGGCAGGTTTTACCGAAAGTGGCAGTGCTGCGGGCGAGTTGCAGGGTACGGGTTATGATGCTACAACAGGGGTGGTCACTGGTAATGTCGATGGTTATACAACTCCAGCGGATGGCGATACAAATAGTGTTTTTGACTATCGAGAGGCAGGCAGTGCACCGGCCATTACTATCCAGCCCAACGATACAACAATATGTCCGGGATGTACCGGATCAATTAGCGTAACTGCTACAAATGGGGACACTTTTCAATGGCAGCTGTTTAATGGATCCAGTTGGGTAGACCTCACTGATTCTGGTATTTACAGTGGAACAACCTCGAATAGTTTGACAATTACAAATCCAACTACAGCTGAAAATGGTAACCAGTACAGGGTCGTTATGACCAATAATAGCTATATATGTGGTACAACTACTTCCAATACGGCGACGCTTACGGTCCAGGTAAATACCGTGATTACCAACCGCAAGATCACTTATCGGGTCAACAAAGACTGATTTTTTATAAAACGTAGGATAACCCCTTTATTTATAGGCCGCTTCCGCACATAGGAATCGTTTGTAATGAGGGGTTGTTTGGTGAAAACCTTGCTATTTCAATACTTCACCTTGTATTTTAACCACTACACAACATATATTTTATAGTGACGCATCTAAGGTTAATTTTGTATAACGAACAAGAACTATTTTAGCCCGTCCCTTATTCTAAACCAATTATTTACCCAAATTTAAGTCTCGAAACTTACTTAGATGTAACGAACTGTTCTACACGGAATGTTTTTTCTTCTTTTCCAGGGGCTTGGCTTTGTTTCATTCGCCCAAACAACCTTTACGGAAAATGCAGCCGGTTACGGACTCAATATTGGCAATAACAAAGACGGTGGTCATGCTTGGTCCGACTTTGATAATGACGGGGATTTGGACGTATTGGTGTTGGAAAACAACAATAGCGCATCGGTCAAAAGCTTTCTCATGCAGAACAATAGTGGGGTCTTTACCAATGTACAGACCACCTTGGCGCCCGGAATGTTGGGTGATCGGGCAGAACGGCAGGCAGCTTGGGGTGATTTAAACAGTGATGGACGTCCCGATTTTCTTATTAATCCTTATGGTACCTCTCCCAGTAGGGTTGCGATTCAAATTTTTATTCAGAATACAAATGGAACTTTTGGCGATGGTATAGGAGGTACCGCCCCCATAACTATCGGGGAGAATAGCAGTGCTACCGTCACGATAAGTCAATTGAATATCGAGGGTGTAGGGTTGTTGGATTTAGAGGGAGATGGTGATTTGGATATTTTCTTTGACAGTCATCAATTTGGAATAGAATTGTTGCGCAACAATTCCATAGATCATATAACACATACTGTTACCAACCCTCTCCCATCTGCCCTCTTTACCCATATTACCCCCGGAAGTGGAAGTGGGGTTGTGGAATACGGTTTAAATCAATTTGCTACTGACGGGGACTACGGTTCCGCTGCAGATGTAAACGATGATGGTTGGGTGGATATTTTTATGCGAAAACGGGATGAAAACGATTTTTTCTTGAATCAGGGCGGAGCATTTACCAATGGTTCGGATTTGGCTCAGGCCTACAATGGAAATAAAGGGGGCAACGGCCTATGGGACCTGGACAACGATGGGGATTTGGATGCCGTATGGACAGAAAATGGTCTTACACAAATTTTTAGAAATGACGGCCCAGGGGTATGGGCCGCCCTAGGTGCCGCTACTTTTCCCGGCCTGCCTCAACCTGCCAACACAAATCAAGGTAGCTCATCAAATGATATAGATGCCTTGGCCGGGGGTGACGTAGACAATGACGGGGATATCGATATTTTGTTCGTAGGCGATAGTGAAGCTATCTGTTTATAAATCAATTAAATAGCCCGACACCTGCTCCTGGTGTTATAGGAAGTGGTGCTGCAATGACTTTTAGCCTGGATGCCTCTGAACTTTTTAACTCGGGAAGAAATGGGGAAGGGACTACTATGGTCGATATAGATGATGATGGGGATTTGGATATCTACATCAATATCAATGGTAATGTAAATCAACTCTATATTAACCCGTTGTGCATTTCAAATAATGCTGATTTTTATATTGTTGATATTCCTGTCGAATATTGTCTTATTGATGTACTGTACTATTGTT
>QIJL01000168.1 GCA_003232435.1 Flavobacteriales bacterium
GTAGACGATCCATCACATACTCCTCGTTATAGACAGGAAGCTGAATGGTCACATACGGAATCTCTTTTGGGTCTAACAAGTTGAATTTCGGGGCAGTTTGGTTTCTACGCTTATGGCCCAGGTAATTGACCAAAAGGTTCAGTTGGGCAAGACTATAAAAGAATATCAACAACAAAGCGATGCTGTAGACGGTCAAAATGATATAAGTAATGATCAATCCCATTTATTTATTTAATGCTATACTTGAATATCCAACCCAAGATTTTTATGCCTGCGAATATACTACCTTTTACGGTTCCCGACACTTTTGAAATACCAATTCTTTTCTTGTAACGCACTGGTACTTCGGTATATGTCAGCTTTTTCCTTAAAGCCTTTAACTGCATCTCGACCGTCCATCCGTAGGTCTTGTCTTCCATCTGCAATTCTAGCAGTTTATCATACCTTATAGCCCTAAACGGCCCAAGGTCGGTAAATGTTGCCCCAAAGAACGATTTCATCAAGAAAGTCGCCAGCCAATTGCCAAAAACCTGCTGCGGGGCCATGCTGCCTTCTTCCCTTAGTCGCTTTGTGCGGGCACCTATGACAAAATCATAATTATTATTTAAAATAGGGGCCACTACTTTGGTAAGTTCTTCAGGGTAATCACTATAGTCTCCATCAATAAATACGATAATATCGGGGGTATCGGATTGTTCGGCCACGTATTCCATGCCTTTTAGACAGGCATGGCCATAACCTCTTCGGTTTTCGGTAAGTACCGTAGCCCCTGCGTTTTGCGCATTAATTACTGTATTATCGGAGGAATTATTGTTTACTACAACAATTTCGGAAACGCTATCAGGAATTTCTTTGATGACTTCGGCAATGGAGTCGGCCTCGTTGAACGCAGGAATAATTACTTTAATTATTGAACTCATTTAAACTTTTTCAAATGGCCGCAAATCGGTCATTTGCACAGCTACTTTGTCTTTATTTTATTTCCGTCCGCCTCAGGCGGATGCAAATCTAAAAAGCCTCTATATCTGCACAAAAACCTTAATTCCTGCCAGTTCGGTTTACCTGCCGTAGGCATGGCAGACGGGTTCGCTTCAATTCAGATTTTTTTAAATGGGTTCATAGCCATCAACGAAGATCAGAAAGGTTATTCTCTCTTTTAAAGCTTCGCAGGTCATGCCATTCCTTTATTTTTTTGCCCTTAGTGTATTTCATGGCCGAAGAAATATCGCCATTGCTATATTGAATGCAATACCCGTTTTTTTTACCGACCGTCAATTGGCATTTGTAATCTAATTTTCCACGGGCATCATAGTACAGCCACCAATCGGTCTTTTGCCCTTTAGAGTAGTGCCCTTCTCTGCTTCGAACCCTGGTCGGGGCATAGAAATACCAGTATTCATCTCGCTGTCCGTTTTTATAATGGCCTTTTTCCGCAACATTGCCGTTGTCGTGGTAGAATTTCCAATAACCTGATTTCACTCCCTTTTTTACCCAACCTTCAGCCTTTGGCTTGCCTGTTCGGTAGTACTCTCTGTGGTATCTGACATTTTCTTCGGATGGATTTCCGAGGAAAATAAATAGCGTCGCCAAAATAAAGAGTTTATAAAACATCAAATTCATCTTTGATTATGAATTGGTCGGAAGGATTCACGGGAACTAACTTAATGAATTTTTTAGGATAATGGATTTTTGTTTTTTAGAGCTCCCCTCCTTTTTCAAGGAGGGGAATGAATTCCGCTTGCGGAAGAAAGGGGTGGTAAAGCCGGAACCATTGGCTTTACTTCTGAACCTTGGTTTTAGCGATTATGGCTTGCGCTTTCAACCCCCGCCCGTACCGCTCGGGCGGGCCTCCGCTTTTCCATCCGCCTATGGCGGAGAAAAACCACCTCCCCTCGTCTGAGGGGAGGAGCCTCTGCGTAGCAACACTAATTTTTATTGACCAATTCCATTAAATCGACATCATTGCCCAACAAGACCTCTGTCGGGTTGATACGACCTTCTAAAGGACCATTCTCCAACTTTAATACACCACGGGGGCAAACCGCTGAGCAAATACCACAACCTACACAACTTGAACGTATAATGTTCTCCCCTTTTTGGGCATAGGCACGCACATCGATGCCCTGTTCGCAATAGGTTGAACAATTTCCACAAGAAATGCATTGCCCCCCATTCGTTGTAATTCTAAAGCGCGATTTAAAACGTTGCACGAAACCGAGATAGGCCGCAAGCGGACAACCAAATCGACACCATACTCGATTACCAAAAATCGGGTAGAAGCCGGTACCGATCACACCGGCGAATATCGAACCGATCGCAAGACTATAGGTATTTTGAACACTTTGGGTCTTGATGCCCAAAACCGTACCTGATTCTGCAAAGAAGCTATATAAGGTCATTCCCGTCATGACGACAGCAAAGACCAAGACACCGTGAACGAGCCACCGTTCGATTTTCCAGGAGAACAATGATTTGCTGGAATGTTGTCTGTAGGGATCACCTAAAGTTTCCGCAAGACCACCGCATCCGCAGACCCAAGAACAGTACCATCTTTTTCCGAAGAAATATACCATAACGGGTACAACGACCAAAGTCAGAACGATACCCCAAACAAGAATGAACAGACCTATTCCGCCACTATTCATTAATTCTTTCAGATTCCAACTAAAAAAGAAATCATAATCCAAAGGGAAAGCGTTTTTGAAATCGTAGTATGGCATTTGCAACCGTACCATTATTTCAGGAATCAAAAAAGCGAACACGATTTGAAAGAACAACACTGAAGTGGTACGAACCATTTGATACACGTTATGGCGGTATTTGATGTACATGCGAACGGCCATAACGGTCATTACGACACAATACATAAAACCATAGACGAACCAATGCCCTGCAGAATTTCCGCTTAAACTTTCACTAATGGGATCTACCAAATAGGTCCAGTTTACTGCGTACTCCGACTTGAAATATAAAACGAGGTAAAAACCGACCAAGAAGATGAATACCATCCAAGCAATCCAACCTTTATTGGTAGCGTTTTCGTGATAAATACCATCGTTCTTGATTCCTTTTTTTCCTAATAAAACAACATTGGGGATAATGAACATCAAGGCTCCGATAATACCTAGCCCGAAAGTCAAAAACCACATAAGGCCTTTGTTGTTGGCAATAAAACCAGCACCGGATTTTTTACCAATAAGAGCAGACAAATCACTTGGCTTGGTATATATTTTCTTTTTGTATTCTTTGTTTTTTACGTGCTGCGCATTGGCACTTTCTAAAGCGGTAGCGACCAGCCGCGATATCGACTGCATGCCATAAAATTCTTTACCAACAACGTTTTTCCCTATTTTTTGAATGAAGAGCTCACTCTTGATATTTTTTTCAGCTACGATTTCGTCAAAAGTCGTTTTGTCGACCTGAAATGTACCGGCTAACGGAAGCACGGCAAAAATGCCCAATCCGATTAAGAAGATTACCAGGCCAATATTTTTTATTGCTTTCATTAAACATCTTTTTATTGCCATATCCGCGAAGGTGGATATCTTGATTTTAGGTCATATTGATTAGGTCTCGACTGCGCTCGACCGGACAGTTTTTTTAAACTAAGAGGGCTGAAAAATTCGTTTCCAACTTTTTTTCTTGGGGGAGATGTTCGTGCCAAATTCCGAATTGAATTTCGATACGATCTGCGATTCATATTGTACATAGAATTCGGAGTCGAAATTGGCGTTTTTTAAATATTCCATGACATAATCGACACTTCGTTCTTCGGTCAACCAATGGTCGAAAATTTCATGCCGCATACGTATGCCGAAAGTATTGATGCCTAAAAATTTTCTATTCTCTTTATCAAAGGCGACCGTAATACAGATGTATTCTTTCGAGTGTCTCCAGTGGAAGTGTTGCTCGTTTTCTTTCATTTCCTTTTCACTGAAAACCCACCCATACGTCTGGTATTCGATGTCTAAGAATTTGGCGGAGTTGAACCAATGTCCAGGATTATATTCCCGCTTCTTACCACAAATAGTTTGTGCCAAGGCCTCGCCCATCATACGACCGGTATACCAAACCGCCTCTATGGGGCGGCGATTTCCGATTGATTCACGCTGTTCGGCACAGTCGCCGATGGCATAAATATGGGGGATATTGGTTTCCAAAAAACGATTGACCTTTACGCCACGGCCCAATTCTATACCTGAATCCTTTAGAAAATCGACATTGGGCGAGACCCCTGCTGTGAGTCCGACAAGGTCGCATTCGATTTCTTCGCCGGTTTCTTCGATTACGACTGCCTTGGCCCGTCCGTTTTCATCGGCTAAAATTTCTCGTAAATTCTTTCCCAATCGCAAGTCGATATGGTGCTCCAAAATATGTTCGTTGAGCATTTCAGATTCTCCCTTTGGTAAAACCCCATTCCAAAAACTTTCCTCACGTACTAAAAAGGTAACGGGAATATCTCGACTTCTCAGCATTTCGGCAAGTTCGATACCTATCAAGCCACCACCTACGATTACTGCTCGTTTGCATACTTCTTTGTTAGGTGCGTTTGCTTCCAGTTGGTCGAGGTCTTGTTTTGAGTATAGGCCTTGAACACCGTCGAGATCTTGGCCCGGCCAACCGAACTTATTCGGTTTGGATCCCGTGGCAATGATCAATTTGTCATAGTTGATCGCTGCCCCGTTCTTTAAAACCAATTCTTTAGCTTGATGGTCGACTTGGTTCACATAGCCCTTTACAAGATCGATTCGGTTCTTTTTCCAAAACCAATTTTCGTAAGGTTGGGTATGTTCGAATTTCATATGGCCCATGTAGACGTACATCAAGGCGGTACGCGAGAAGAAATAATCGGTCTCCGCCGAAACGATGGTAATCTTTTTGTCGGAATTCTTTCGAATGTGTCTGGCGGCCGTGACCCCTGCGATACCGTTTCCGATGATAACAATATGTTCCATTGATTTTCGTGCTGATTGAGAGTGCTGATTGAGAGTTCTGTCGCCATTAAAGATAATAACTTAATCCGCGGCGGCTATTTAGAACTGTTTTAAATATTGTATTCTTGTGTAAGGTTTTTGATGGAATTTCGAACCTGTAAAGCACTGGTTTTTAAAAACTTAAATAAATCATAAAATTTCAATTTTTTTGTAGGGTCGTTGAACTCGGCACGACAGAACGTTCAGATTAATAACAACAAAACCATCGTAATGAAAAAGAATACTACAGTTCTCATTTTTATGTCGCTTGTTGCCCTGACGGGTTTTTCACAGACAACATCTGAATTTTTTAAAAAATCCGATTTCTTTTTTAACACTTATGTCAAGAATGGACGGGTAGCCTACTCAGAAATAAAGAGTGATCCAAGCACTTTAAATGAATTGATCGAAATGGCTCAAGGCATTTCAGTGGATAAGGGGAATGCGAGTGAATACCAATCTTTTTGGATCAATGGATATAACCTTTCCGTTATTAAAGGAATTATAGAAAATTATCCGTTGAAATCACCTTTGGATGTTGGTGGATTTTTTGACAAGATCAAATACGATATCGGCGGAACCAGCATTACCTTAAACGATATCGAGAATAAGTTGCTCCGTAAAAACTTCCCGAAAGAAGCACGTTTTCACTTTGTGCTGGTGTGTGGCGGTTTGGGCTGCCCACCGATAATCAAGAATGCCTATTTGCCCTCGACTTTGGATGCCCAGTTGGAAAAACAGACGAAATTGGCCTTGAACGATCCTAACTTTATTCAGGTCAATAAGAACAAGGTCAAAATATCACAGATTTTTGAATGGTATAAGGGAGACTTTGAGCATGACGGAAAAGTGGTCGACTTCATCAATAAGTACAAATCTGAAAAGCTCCCCGAAAAAGTAAAGGTTTCATACTATTCGTATGACTGGACGCTTAATGAAACGAAATAATCACTACCTCAATTTTTAAAGCAACTATTATGAAATCAATAAGAAGAAATTTATTTCTTGCAGGACTACTATTGTCAACCGTAACGGGGTTTTCGCAAGATGATACAGATGTTCAAGACGAACCACAACAAGAGAAAAGTAATATTCAGCAGTATACGCCTTCAAAATTGATAGGCAAAGGTCAAATCGACCTGAAGTGGTTCAACAATCTTTATACCGAGACCCAAAGCACTTTTGAGGTCGGCAGAATACCAAGGGCGACTTTTTTTACCGCGCTACTGGAAGCATATACCGGAGTTGGAGAAAACAATAGATGGAATATTGGTGCAATACTGGAATTCAGATCAAATGTAATTGGTGATAGACCGGCTTTGGATGTTTTTAAGTTTGATGGAGAAAACAATACGGCCCGTTCAGGCCTCACTTCAATAGCACCATCGGTAAAATTCGTCCCCTTTGCATCGGTCGGTAATTTCAGTATTCAAAGTTCCTTTTTTATTCCTCTGGTCGATAATGAAACTGAAGACGGGGTTTTCTTGGACCAGAAAGGCTATATCTGGCAGAACCGCTTCTTTTACGATTATACCTTCCCTGGAGAAAAATGGCAATTCTTTTCCGAGTTGAATTCCGAACTTAGTTTTGGCAACGCGGGCGACAGTTTTGCGAACAATAGTCTGAATTTGACTCCCGGTATTTTCCTGAGTTATTTTCCAAGTTCCAAGTTTACAATACTTGGTCTCGTACAACATTCGCAACGTATAGATTTAGGCAACAATTTCGCTCAGGATTTTACGGCTGTTGGCGGTGGCGCTAAATACCAGATCTCAAAAGCCCTGAACCTAGAGATCTTATACACCAATTTTCTTAGAGGGAATAACACAGGTCTAGGCCAGACCTTCAATCTCGGATTGCGCGCAATTTTGTAAATGGGACCTTTTAACCCTGCTGAATATGATGTTGGTAGTTCTTTTTATCGTCGCCTGTTTTCTTGCTTATAGTAATGGCGCCAATGATAATTTCAAGGGTGTTGCGACCTTGTTCGGAAGCGGAACAACGAATTATAGAAAGGCAATAATCTGGGCTACCGTTACTACTGCGTCGGGCTCAATAGCGGCTATTTTTTTTGCAGGTAAGTTGGTCAAGAATTTTTCGGGAAAAGGATTAGTGCCCGATGCCCTAATACAGACGCCCGAATTTGCGATTTCGATTGCCATGGGAGCGGCAATCACCGTTTTTTCGGCCACTAAAATCGGTATGCCCATTTCGACTACCCATAGTTTGGTGGGGGCTCTGTTCGGAAGCGGTCTCGTTGCCGTTGGCACATCTTTTGATTTTGAAAAGTTAGGTAGTACTTTTTTAATCCCCTTGATCGTAAGTCCGCTTATGGCGGCAATTGTAAGCTATTTTGCTTATTTGTTATTTAGAAAGCTTAGAGTCCTTGCCGGAATAACCAGGGAAACCTGTGTCTGCGTAGGAAATGAGTACAAACCGGTTTTAAGAACCGATAATGCGGAAGAATTCGTCGTCGGGCATTTGGAAACCGAAAAGCATATCGTTGTGGCAAATGAAAGACAATGCATTGAAAGATATAAGGGCGATTTTATCGGAATCAATTCTCAGAAAATGTTGGATTTTGCCCATTATTCAAGTGCAGGTATAGTAAGTTTCGCAAGGGGCTTGAACGATACCCCGAAAATTGTTGGCCTATTGGTGGTGATCAATTCTTTGGATGTCGAATGGGGAATGATTTCCGTTGCTTTGGCAATGGCCATTGGAGGTCTGCTGAACGCCAAAAAAGTAGGGCAAATGATGAGCAAAAAAATTACGCCCATGAACAGTGGTCAGGGTTTTACCGCCAACTTGGTCACCGGTCTTTTGGTTACAACGGCAAGTATTCATGGCATGCCGGTTTCAACGACCCATGTATCGGTCGGTTCAATTTTTGGAATAGGAACCGCAACAAAAAAGTCAGATTTGAAGGTAATTCGAAATATTTTGATGTCTTGGCTATTGACCTTGCCCTTGGCAGCAATTTGTAGCGCGTTCGTGTACTGGTCTCTACTAGCTATTTCAAAAATAATCCAGGCTTGAATATGGAAAAGTGAAATTACTTTTGGGTTATGGCCATGCACCTCGTCGAGCATATACTCATCACACATGAAAACCCGAATTTTTATAAGCGTCTTTTTGCCTCTAACTGCGTTAAAATTATTAACCGTAGCTACGGCTATGTTTAATAATTTTGCCTTGTTAGAAACTAAAATACGCATCCTAAATTCTCCGATTTTTCATGTGTGATGAGTATAATTAAAAAAACGTATTTTTAAACCCTAATTTGCTATGAATGAAAAAATTAGGTCTATTTTTTTTGATTTTTATACAGCTTTCATGCGCCAGCCAAGAAATCGATAAAATGAACGGCGTCAGCTTTGTGGCATCTCGCCAGGAGGTTACTCAGAATCACATTGATCCCGTAATCTCGGTCAATGCCTCTCATGCAGCTATTATGCCCTTTGGCTTTATTCGCGATTTGAGTTCGCCCAAGATTATCTTCGATTCGGAGAGACAATGGTACGGAGAAACGAAAAAGGGAGCTAAGCAATATGTCGAGTTACTTCATAAAAATGGAATAAAGGTCATGCTAAAGCCCCAAATCTGGGTTTCGAGAGGGGAGTTTACCGGAAGTATAAAAATGGAGGCCGAAGAAGATTGGAAGCTGCTGGAGAACACTTACGAAAGTTTTATGATTACCTACGCGGGTCTAGCACAAGAAGCAAACATTGATCTGCTCTGTATCGGAACGGAATTGGAGCAATTTGTAAAGAATCGCCCAGCATTCTGGACCGAGCTGATAAAAAAAATAAAAGTGGTTTATAAAGGCGAATTAACCTATGCCGCGAATTGGGACGAATACGGTAGAACCCCTTTTTGGAAAGACCTCGATTACATCGGCATTGATGCATATTTTCCGCTATCGGAAGAAGAATCCCCCACGATAGAACAGTTAAAGGAAGGTTGGAAGAAGTGGAAAAAACCAATTTCCGAATTGTCACAAAAATTCGAAAAACCTGTAATTTTTACCGAGTTCGGATATCGCAGTATGGATTATACCGCTAAAAAACCTTGGCTCGTAGATCGAAATGAAGAACGAGTGAACTTCGAGGCCCAAGCGATTGCCACAAAGGTACTTTTTGAGGAATTCTGGCCTGAAGATTGGTTTGCAGGTGGGTATATCTGGAAATGGTTTATCGATCATGAAAAATCGGGAGGAACAAATGACAATCGTTTTACTCCACAAAATAAAGATGCAGAGAAAATTATTCGGGCTCACTATAAAATGTATTGATTTGAGACATCTGATCATTTTATTGGTTTTGGTTATTTGCAGTTGCTCCGTTGATAAGGAAATATATAACGGAACTCTTCAATCGGCCGTAGAGGATCAAGAAATCGTCTTGAACAATGTCATCGCCTGTGCTGCGAGTAACCAGAACGATGGGCGAACCAGCGTTTTCTTGTATCCTCGAGTGGGTGCAACGAATATTCGTTATTTTGAAACGCGTTCACTGGATTCCGATAAGAATGATTTTTCCGAGTATGACGAATTCGATGTTAGCGCACAAGATATTTTCAATGGATATTTAAAGCGAATCGAAACAAGGGTCGATGAGGGCATTTGGATCATTGTATCCTTTGAGGAAGATGAAAAAATACATTTGTGCAATCCCATCCGAATAAAAAAAGATTCCAAGCCTACCGAGTATCTCCCAGATAGTGTTATAGTGACCAATGTCGATACGACCATGCCAAGATTTACTTGGTCTGACGGTACTTATGATGATTCTGTGATTTATTTTCAAGTAGTTTCCGACGAAAATAATGACTTGCTTTCGGGTACTTACACTTATGACAAAACATTTCAATACTATGATACGACCAATGTAGTTCTAAATGTGACCCGCGAGGATCCGCCTGAATTAGATTTGAGCGGTGCCTACAACTTTACCTTGATGGGCGTAAGCGAAGATAATTGGGTGAATCTTTTCGCTGAGGTGCCTTTTAACTTACAAGAGAATTAACCCCAGCATTTTATGAAACAGATTTGCCTGATATGGTTTTTTCTAATCAGTTTAAATGCTTTTGCCCAAACGACCGTTTCGAAGGTCGAGATAGAAGGAGCAAAGAAAACCAAACCTGCATTTCTAAAAAAGCTGCTTCAGACCGAAGAAGGTTCTCAGCTTGATTCCCTGATCCTTGAAAAAGATCTACAGCGCTTAAAGCGATTGCCATCTATTTCACATGCCGATTTTGAAGTGGTATCATTGAGTGAAGGCGGTACCAATGTGATATTTAAGGTTGTCGAGAATTTTACTTTGATTCCCTTTGCCAATCTTTTTACATCTTCCAACGATGATTTCGCTTTTCGAATCGGTCTTCAAGAATTTAACCTGTTGGGCCGCAACATTACCCTGGGAGGTTTTTATCAATATGATATTTTCAATTCATACGGCTTACAAATGAGGGCCCCTTATCTCTTCAGCAAGAGATTCGGACTTTCGGTCGATTATAAAGACCTGACTACCCAAGAACCGGTATTTTTTGATAATACGACGGCTGATTACAAGTACAATAACAAGGGTTTTGAAGTCATGGGGCTTTATGAACTTAATTTCAAGAATAGGGTAGAACTGGGTTTCAGTTTCTTTAATGAGGGATATGAATATGTTTCCGGAGCCACTAATCCCCAAGTTCCATTAAACTTGAATGTTGACAAACATTTGTTTAAGCTCATTTACAATTTTGATAATCTAAAGTATTTTTATCAATATCTGGATGGTTTCCGTAGCACCTTGAATTTGCAATATGTGGGGAGTTCCGATAGTGCACTTCCTGAATTTATGATTGGCTTCAACGATTTTGCTTACTACCGTCGCATTGGTACTAAAGGAAATTGGGCGAGTCGACTTCGATTGGGATTGGCCAGCAATGTAGAGACCCCGTTCGCACCTTTTACGGTAGATAACAATATTAACATCAGGGGAGTAGGAAATATTATTGACCGTGGTACCGCGGCGATTATTTTAAATGCGGAATATCGTCACACCCTGATCGATAAAAACTGGTTCGTACTCCAAAGCAACGTATTTGTGGATGGAGGTTCTTGGCGGAATCCCGGTGGCGATTTTGGCGATTTTGGAGACAGTCAGAATTTAAGGGTTTACCCTGGGGTCGGAGTACGATTTATTCATAAGCGCATTTTTAACGCTATACTGAGAATCGACTATGGCTACGGAATTACCAAGGACGCCTCCCGAGGTATCGTCTTTGGAATAGGGCAGTATTTTTAGCTGTCTAAGCTAATTTCAAAGGCATTTCGCGAAGTCGTTGCCCCGTCAACCGAAAAACTGCATTTGCAATTGCCGCCCCAATTGGTCCGATGGGCGGTTCGCCAACAGCACCTGGTTTATCTGTGCCTTGTAACAAAACCACATCGATTTCTTTGGGTGCATGTTTCATCAAAGCCATTTGATATGGGCCGTAAATAGTTGGTGTTAATCGTCCATCTTCAATATCCATTTTTTCAAACATCGAAGCACTCATCCCCATAATTATAGAGCCTTCGCATTGCGCTCTTACCTGATCCGGATTTACAGCTAGACCAGGATCCATAGCACAGGTAACTTTATGAACTTTAATTTCGTTGTTTTCTATGGATACTTCAGCTACTTGGGCACAAGGTGTATTTGCATCGGTTGATGCTGCAAAACCCATGGTTCTTCCATTGATAACTTCATTCCTATATCCCGATTTTTCTGCCGCCGCTTTGATTACTTCTTTCAAACGGAAGCCTCTATCATCATCTTGTATTTGAGCCAAGCGAAATTCAACGGGGTCTTTTTTTGCGGCTACCGCCAATTCATCTATAAAGCTTTCGATAGCAAAAGTATTGGCCAATAGCCCAAGGCTACGCCACCAACTGGTCGCAAATGGAAGTTTAACACGCCACGAGATGGCCCGATAATTGGGAATTCCACCGTATTGAATCATGCCTCCTCGCCATGCCCCAAGGTCGGCTCCTAAAATAGGTTCAACGATACCCGGCAACATCGGTGATCCGAAAGCGACATCACCGCTGGAAACATTATGCTCTATTGCTTCAATGGTTCCATCTTCTTTCAATTTGGCTTTTAAAACATGATGGGTCGGTGGACGAAAGGTGTCGTTTTGAAATTCTTCCTTCCTAGTAAAAAAACATTTGACAGGTTTGCCGACCGACTTTGACAGAACAGCGGCTTGAATACCATTGGGCGTATGCAAGCGTCGGCCGAACCCTCCACCTAAAAAAGTCGGTTTAATATTTACCTTTTCTTTATCTAACCCCAATCTTTCGGCTATTTCATCACGCGTAATGCTTACGACTTGGGTAGACATCATAATCGTTGTGCCATCTTTTTCGACATAGGCAAGGGCTCCGTTTGGCTCAATTTGAGCATGGGCGCCAATGGGGCTCCAAAATTCCGAAGTAATTATATTTTCCGATGCTTCAAGAATGTCTTCGGCATTTCCTTCTTTTTGGATAACGAACGGTTCTCCTTTACCGACTTCTATCATTTCCCTTATATCTGAAGTTTGCCATTTTCGGTCGATTTGCCATTCTACTTCGATAG
>QIJL01000173.1 GCA_003232435.1 Flavobacteriales bacterium
GGTCATCGATATTTCCATAAACCGCCCGTACCGGCTTAATTTTTTTTAAAGCATCGGTAACCGAAAGCGAACCGATATCCCCGGCATGCCAAATCTCATCGGCCTGTTTGGCATATTTTAAAATAGTATCGTCGATATGGCCATGGGTGTCTGAGAGGAGGAGAATCTTGGTCATGCTTAAAGTTATGAGTGATGGGTTATGAGTTCAGAGTTCAGAGTATTCATAATTCAGCATTCTTAACTCATAACTTGATTATCTTTACCCTCACAAAGCTAAAGAATCGATTTGAGATATTTTATTGAGCTTTCTTACTTCGGAAAGGCCTATCATGGTTGGCAACGACAACCCAATGCTATTTCTGTTCAGCAGGTACTTGAGGAAGTCTTTACGACACTGACCGGAAGCCAAAAGTCTTTAGTCGCAGCCGGTCGAACCGATGCGGGGGTGCACGCAAAACAACTATTCGCGCATTTCGAAAGCGAAAAAATCGAGAATACAGTTGATTTGGTGTTTCGCTTGAATTCTTTTCTGCCAGATGATATTGCCGTAAAACGGATTCTCGAAGTGCCTAGTAATGCCCATGCCCGTTTCGATGCGACCGAGAGGACGTATGAATATTGGGTGGCTCGGCAGAAGAATCCATTTTATTTGGATACCGCGTATTTTATAAAGCAACCTTTGGATGTTCAAAAGATGAACGAAGCTGCCAAAGTTCTTTTAGAACATGATGACTTTGAATGTTTTTCGAAATCCAATACCGATGTGAAGACATACGTATGCGACATCAAAAAAGCGGAATGGACCCAAGTAAATGACCTTTTGGTCTTTGCTATAACGGCGGATCGCTTCTTACGGAATATGGTGCGGGCAATGGTTGGAACACTTTTGGAGGTGGGTCTGGGAAAATGGACAATAGACGATGTTAAATATATCTTAGAAAGCAAAGATCGGTCGAAAGCGGGGCCTTCTGTGCCTGCAAAAGGCCTATATTTGACCAAAGTGGAGTATCCTCGAAATAGTATCAAGAAATAGTTTTTAATGGATAAAAATACAGGCAAAGCTTTCGATTTTGGACTCTTCAAACGCCTAGTGGCATTGACGAAACCTTACAAGCTGATTTTTTGGGGCGTGGCCATCGCGGCACTATTGATTTCGATTTTTGCCATTTTTACCGCGATCTTGGCGGGCGATATCGTAAACGAAGGCATCAAGACTAAAGATGCCTCGATATTATTGAAACTTACCCTTACTATGCTAGCCGTCTTGGTAGCTGAGGTTATCTCTCAGCTTGGCTTTAATTATTATGCGAATTGGTTGGGAGAATCGGTAATCAAAGATATACGCATTTCGCTTTTTAAAAAAATGCTTGGCTTCAAGATGCAGTATTTCGATACTTCGTCATTAGGGGTACTGGTTACCAGGGCGGTGGCCGACATGCAGCGGATCGGTGAAATTTTTAGTCAAGGTTTTTTCGTTATTGCGGCCGACCTGCTCAAGATGTTTGCAGCAGCGGGAGTAATGTTATGGTTGAACTGGAAGCTGGCACTCATTGTTTTTGGTCTGTTACCGATAATTTTATATGCGACCCGGGTTTTTCAAAAAGCGATGAAAGTTGCTTTTAAGGAAGTAAGGGCTCAGGTTTCAAATTTAAATTCATTTGTACAGGAACGAATTACGGGTATGAAGATCGTGCAACTTTTTACCAGAGAGGAAATCGAAAAAGAAAATTTCAGGGTCATCAACGAAAAACATCAGAATGCTTGGTTGAAGACCGTTTGGTACAATTCCATATTTTTTCCGATTGCAGAGATCGTTAATGCTCTTGCAATTGGCCTCGTGGTTTGGTTCGGTATTTTGCAAAGTGTAACCAATGTTGACAAAGAGTATGCCGGCACCATAATTACCTTTTTCTTTTTGATAAATATGTTGTTCAGACCATTGCGACAGATTGCCGATAAATTCAATACGTTGCAAATGGGAATGGTCGCTGCAAATCGGGTTTTCGATATTTTGGATACTGACAGCCGTATCGACGATTTGGGGTCTATAGAAAAAGATGTTAAAGGTGATATTAAATTTTCGGATGTTCATTTTAGCTATGTTGAGAATGAGGAAGTACTACACGGAATTTCATTTGACGTAATAGCAGGAGAGACCGTAGCAATTGTTGGAGCAACCGGGGCGGGTAAATCAACGATTATCAATTTGCTCAACCGGTTTTATGAAATCGATTCGGGAAATATTTTTGTAGATGATATCTCCCTTAATGACTATAGACTTGCAAAGTTGCGCGGACAAATTGCAGTTGTCTTGCAAGATGTATTTCTTTTCGCTGACACGATCGCGAACAATATTTCCTTAAAAAGTTCGGCTATTGGCCTGGAGGAAATCGAAGCTGCGGCAAAACAAATAGGGGTGCATGAATTTATATCAAGTCTTCCCGGAGGGTACCAATACAATGTCAAGGAAAGGGGTACAATGCTTAGCAGTGGTCAGCGGCAACTGATCGCATTTTTACGGGCTTATGTTAGCAATCCCGGTATATTGGTGCTTGACGAGGCGACTTCATCGGTGGATACCTATTCCGAACAATTGATACAGCGTGCAACGGACAAGATTACCGAAGGGCGTACTTCGATTATTATCGCACATCGTTTGCATACCATAAAAAAAGCCGATAAAATCCTGGTCATGGATGCCGGACTCATAGTCGAAACAGGTACCCATAGAGAATTGCTCGAAAAAGGCGGGTACTATAGAAACCTATACGAAGCACAATTTTTGGCCGAGGAGATGGCTTGATCAAACCAAATCTTCTTTCATGATTTCTGTTAGCTCCGAAATATCCTTGAACATAACGAACTCACCATTTTTGATATAAGAGATTTTACCTGTCTCTTCACTTACGACTAGGGCAAGGGCGTCGGTTTTTTCGGTAATGCTCATTGCAGCGCGATGACGAAGTCCGTATTTCAAGGGAATATTACGATCATTCCCTACGGGAAGTACTACCCTGGTCGCGACAATATAATTATCGGATATAATGGCGGCCCCATCATGTAGCGGACTGTTCTTATAAAAAATGCTTTCAATAATCGGTTGGGTAACCTCGATGTTCATTTGATCGCCAGAAGATTTTACGAATTCCAGCGAATTCGAACGCTCGATGACCATAAGTGCACCGGTCATCGATTCACTCATTCGTTCACAAGCTTTTAATAGACCCTCTACATTTAGACTACTGACCAAACCTTCTTGTCTTAGAAATTTGAAATGTTTGAGGAAATTACGTTTGTTTGAAAAGTTGGTCGATCCGATCATCAACAAGAACTTTCTGATCTCTTGCTGAAATACGATGATCAATGCGATGAGCCCTACTTGCATGAACGCACCGACCAAGCTGCTGATCATTTCCATACCGAGGAGTTCTGTCAATTTCCAAAAGCCCCAAACAATAACGATTCCGATGAAAATATTGATCGCGACCGAGCCGCGTACCAATTTATAAACATAGTAGAGCAGAATGGCGACTAGAATAATGTCGATGATATCGGTAACCTTAAAATCGATAAAATTCAGAAAATCCAATCCGTGGTGTTTTTGTAAAATTAGAAAAAAAAGGTGTCACTCGCTTTTGCCATGCAATTCTTCATATAATTTGGCACATTCCATAGCTTGCTTGACATCGTGAACCCTGAGAATTTTTGCCCCTTTATCTAGCGCCAACATGTTCAGGGCCGTGGTTCCATTAAGGGCGGTATTCGCATCGCCACCGAGCGTTTTGTATATCATCGATTTACGGCTGAGCCCTGCGAGTACGGGCAACCCTAAAGTTTGGATCAAGTCGAGCTGTTGCAATAACTCAAAATTCTGTTCCCTGGTTTTTGAGAATCCGAAGCCCGGATCGATGACGATATCATGAATGCCCAACGCCCTTGCCTTTGCGATTCGCTCTGAAAAATAGTATCGCACTTCGATCATCAAATCTTTATAGTCGGTTTGCCGTTGCATGGTTTTTGGATTGCCACGCATATGCATCATGATATAGGGGGCCTTGAATTTGGCGATTAGACCGAACATATTTTCATCAAGTCTTCCGGCTGAAATGTCGTTGATCAATGCTGCACCGGCTTCCAGAGATCGTTGCGCTATTTTACTACGGAAGGTGTCTATGGATAAAATCACCTCCGGGAATGCCCTTAGTAAAAGTTCAACGATAGGAAGCATCCTGCTTAATTCTTCTTCCTCGGAAATATCATCTGCATTTGGGCGAGAGCTGTATGCCCCAAGATCGATAAAAGTGGCGCCCTCCGATAACATTTTTTCGCATTGCCCCAATACCGACTTTTCATCGGAATATTTTCCTCCATCAAAAAAAGAATCGAGAGCAAGATTCAAAATTCCCATTATTTTCGGAATGGAGAAATCGATAAGCTTGCCCTTGCAATTGATGGTCATAGAGACATTTCGGTTTGGCATTACCAAGAAACTAGCGAACTTTTAATGACAGTTATCGGGAACGAACTTTGACGGTTCCAAAATTTTAAGCGAAATTTACGCAAATTACAATGATATACATGCAGCCCACTTCGGAACTATATGATGCGGTCTTAAATACCTGTAGAGACCTGTTCCAAAAAAAAATGAAAGATTACGGTAGTGCGTGGCGAATTCTACGGCTTCCTTCACTGACCGATCAAATTTTTATCAAGGCGCAGCGCATAAGGGGCCTACAAGAAAATGAGGTTCAAAAAGTAGACGAGGGGCAGCGATCCGAATTTATTGGAATCATTAATTACTCATTGATGGCTTTGATTCAATTGGAATTGGGTGTAGCAGAAGATCCTGATCTTTCAACAGAGCGAGCTACGGCCTTATATGACAAACATGCCGTGACCACCAAAGAATTAATGGAGAATAAAAATCACGACTATGGCGAGGCATGGCGCGATATGCGGGTAAGTTCTTTGACCGATTTAATTATTCAAAAGTTGCTTCGAGTCAAACAAATAGAAGATAATAAGGGGAAAACGTTGGTGAGCGAGGGTATCAACGCTAACTATCAAGACATGGTTAATTATGCGGTGTTCGCACTAATCCACCTCAAAGAAAATTCCAAATTCCGAATTCCAAATTCCAAATAGTTGGATTCTGGAAAAACATATGATCTGGAAGAAAGGACTTTTGAGTTTGCGGAAAATTGCGGAAAATTGGTCAAATCCTTAAAGTCTACGATTTCTAATATCGAAGATGGAAAACAATTAGTTCGCCCATCTGGATCAGTCGGAGCAAACTATAATTGAAGCAAATGAAAAACTAGGCAATAAAGATTTTGGTTTTAGACTGAAAATAGCAAGAAAAGAAGCAAAGGAATCTAAGAGACTGTTTTGAAATATCTCGATTATTTTCTTATAGCCTATTTTTGATGCAGAACTAGGCATCCGCCTTAGGCGGACGGTTTAAAATTTTAACGAAGTTATGCGCATAAAGAGGGTATAAGAAAATAATCGAGATATTTCAAAACAGTCTCTAAGTATTGGTTGAGATTATTAAAGTCAGGTAATCCCAAAAATGGAACAGTCGATTCCTTGATTCAGGAATCTGAGGAATTAAGAAAGATTCTATCAGCAATCATAAATAAATTGTGAGATGAGTCTTTGTTTTGGAATTTGGTGCTTGTAATTTGGAATTTTAAAATGCATATGAAATATATTGTAACCTTTGGCAGAATCGTTGTTGGCATTTTATTCATCATCAGCGGATTCGTCAAGCTCAATGACCCTGTAGGATTCTCATTCAAATTGGAAGAATATTTTAGCCAAGGCGTTTTAGACCTTCCTTTTTTTATGGACTATGCCCTTGTGATTTCGATAGTGGTCGTCATTCTAGAAGTGCTTTTAGGAGTAATGTTGTTAATTGGGTTCCGGGTAAAGTTTACGGTTTGGAGCCTTTTGTCAATGATCGTTTTCTTTACTTTTTTGACTTTTTATTCCGCATACTTTAATAAAGTGACCGATTGCGGATGTTTTGGCGACGCCATAAAATTGACACCGTGGGAATCTTTTACCAAAGATATTATTCTGTTGGTTCTAATTCTTGTTTTGTTCTTCGGAAGAAAATATATCAAGTCGATTTTCAATGAAAAAATCGAACGTATCGTTATGGGTATTGCTCTGTTGGGTTGTGCCTTCTATACTAATTACGTTCTGAACCATCTTCCTGTAATCGATTTTAGGCCTTACGAAATAGGAAAGAATATCGAAGAGGGAATGACGGTGCCAGAAGGGGCACCTAAATCTGTTTTTGATTACGCTTGGCGGTTCAAGGTAAATGGCGAAGAACAAATAATCGTTACGCAAGGAGCTTATCCGCAGATAGACGGGGAGTTCATTGATGTTGAAACTACAGAAGTACAAAAGGGCTATGAGCCGCCTGTTCATGATTTTACCATCGAGCAAGACGGCGAAGATTTTGCTTCTGCATTATTACAAGAACCCAAATTGGTAATGGTGGTTGCCTATGATCTGAGAAAGAGCACCTCTGAGGCTTTTTCAGAAGTGAAGAAAGTAACCGACGTGGCTATCAAAAACGGCTATAAAGTTATCGGCATATCGGCCTCAAATGAGGCACAGACCTCTCAATTGAAAAAAGAAAATCAACTTGATTTTGATTTCTATTTTACAGACGAAACGACTTTGAAGACGATAGTGAGAAGTAACCCGGGTGTGTTGGTATTGGAAAAAGGAACAATCAAACAAAAAGTACATTATAACGATTTGGATGACTTAGAGTTTTAGAAACACTAAACCCCAAATAACAAACAGATTAGTATGAGAAGTAAAATAGTTGCAGGAAATTGGAAGATGAACAAGACGTACAATGAGATGGAAATCTTATTGGCAGAACTCTCTGCTAAAGTGCCGGACACCGAAGCTGAAATAATGGTTGCCCCGACTTTCGTTAATCTCCCCAGGGCATTTAAAATGCTCGAATCTTCGGTAATAGAGCCTATTGCACAAAACATGCATTTTGCTGAAAGTGGAGCTTACACCGGCGAAGTTTCGGCAGACATGTTATTGGGTATTGGCATTGAGACGGTAATTCTTGGCCATTCTGAAAGAAGGTCCGTTTTTGGGGAAACCGATGAGATCTTGGCAAAAAAGACCATCGCAGCTTTGGAGAAAAACTTAAGAGTTGTTTTTTGTTTTGGCGAAGAATTGGAAGATCGTAAGTCGGGCAATCATTTCAATATAGTAGACAATCAGTTGAAAGACGGTCTTTTTAATCTAAGGCCCGAAGTGTGGTCGAATATCGTTTTGGCCTACGAGCCAGTATGGGCGATCGGCACCGGAGAAACGGCCTCTCCTGAACAAGCTCAAGAAATGCACGCATTTATCAGAAAGACCATATCAAATGAGTATGATGATAACATTGCCGAAAATGTTTCTATTTTATATGGAGGCAGTGTAAAACCGGGTAATGCCACGGAGATTTTCTCAAAACCCGATGTCGATGGCGGATTGATTGGCGGCGCATCTTTGAACACAGATGATTTTATCGCGATTATAAAAGCGATATGATGCCATTCCTTCAGAGGCTGGAGTAAAAAAGGGTTTGTCGTTCCGACGAAGGAGGAATCTCTTGGCACAATTCTCCGAATCCAATAAATAATGTCCAACTACATCGAATACAATTTCCGCATTACGCCCTTCCAACCCGCTTCCGAAATATTGATGGCCGAATTGGGTGAACTTGAATTTGAAAGTTTCATTGAGCAGGAAAACGAGCTTTCGGCCTACATCCAAAAAAAAGATTGGAAGGAGAACATTCTAGACGGAATTTCCATTCTTGAAAATCCCGATTTTGAAATAACTTTTGAAGTCAAGGAAATCGAGCAGGAAAATTGGAGTGCCACTTGGGAAGAAAACTTTGAGCCCATCACGGTAGGAAACCGTTGTAGGGTCAGGGCACCTTTCCATGAAAAGTTAGACTTCGAACACGATATTGTTATCGAACCCAAAATGAGTTTCGGCACGGGGCACCACGAAACGACCCAAATGATGTTACATTATATTCTTGAAAATGATTTTAATGGAAAATCAGTTTTGGATATGGGAAGCGGTACCGGAGTACTGGCTATTCTGACTGAAATGAGAGGTGCTTCCAAGCTTGATGCGATTGATATCGATTATTGGTGTTTTATGAACGCAACAGAAAATGTCAAGCGAAACAATTGCTCCAGGATAAATGTTTTGGAGGGAGATTCGGCTTTATTGAGAAATCGAAAATACGATATCATTTTGGCCAACATCAACCGTAATATTTTGCTAAAAGATATTCCTGTATACTCGAATTGCCTCAATTCTGACGGACTTCTTTTTTTAAGCGGGTTCTATTCAAATGATATTCCGATGATTACCGAAAGATGTAATGAAGCCGGACTAAGATTTCAAAACAATCTTCAAGAAGACGAATGGGTAGCTGCCAGATTTTCAAAGGGATAATATCAAAATAATACTAAAAAGAAGTTGCCTACCATTATTTTGGTATGAATATTGGTTCCTGATTTTATAGAAATTTATATATATTAGTTCAAAATATGGTTATGAGTACTAAGGAAAGAATTTTAGAGGAAGTTCTAGTTGAAGAAGAGACCGTAAATCAAAATGAAATAGTTCTCTTTAACGATGACGTCAATAGTTTCGATTATGTTATCGAGACTTTGGTCGATGTTTGCGAACACTCCCCACAACAGGCCGAACAATGTTCCCTAATTGTACATTATAAAGGCAAGTGTACTGTAAAGACGGGCGAGTATGACGATTTAAAACCTCGCTGTAGCCGCTTATTGCAAGCTGGGTTGAGTGCTGAGATAGTCTAATTTTTCCCAAGCTAAATATCCTTTTATTACCTTTCCGAAGACGAATTAACCTTAAAATCTAGTGTTTAGATTCATCTTCCCCCTTGTTTTATTAGTGAAACTCGATTTTAAGAAGTCCGCCAAAGGCGGACGAACTCAAGATTGTTAGTTGAACTAACCCCGCTTTTTCAGCGGGGTCTGGGTTTAATACCTCGACCCTTGGGTCGATTCCTGTTAATGGGTCCAGTCCGCCAATTGGCGGATTGGGTTTAATGCCTTTTACTGGTCTCAAAATTAGTTAAAACCCTGCATGCCGCAGGCAGGGTTTCATTCAATTTATTATCCTTAATTAAGGATATAAAGCAGGGCTGGCTTTAGTAATTTTAAGTTCTGGATAACAGCGTTATTTGAACTTTCGAAGAGTAGGGGACATGTCTAGTTAAAATTTAGGTGGCGATAAAAGGCAATATGGATGGTTAGTATAAATCAAAGGGTTTATTGAAAATGGATTACCAAAAAATCGATCAAAGTATTTTGTTAAGAATGAATAGGTGGGGCACTATCGCCATGCGTATTTCTTTTGCTATTATTTTTATTTGGTTCGGCATCTTGAAGCCCTTCGGATTGTCTCCAGCAGAACCTCTCTTGAAGGCAACGGTGGCCTGGCTTCCTTTTTGGGAACCTGACTTCTGGCTTGTGCTAATTGGTTGGTGGGAAGTCGTTATCGGAATCACATTTTTATTCAAACAAACCACGAGGATAGCCATTCCTTTACTGTTTTTACAAATGATCGGGACCTTTATGCCCCTGATTTTCTTACCAGATATTACATTTCAGGAAGGTAATTTGCTATTACCAACAATGGAGGGCCAATATATAATGAAGAATCTAATGATAATTTCTGCGGCAGTAGTGGTTGGCGGAACTATGCACTACTCAAAGAGTGAGAGACCGGAATAAGATACATTGGAATCAATCCAATTCTTGCCAAGCTTTTTCTAACAAAGCCTTGGTTGCCCTAATTCCGTCTGGTTCACTCATTTTTTCGCCTTCGTATTCGATCCCGATATAGCCATCGAAATCGGAATCTTTCACTATTTTTAAAAATCTAGGATAGTCGCTCCTTATCAATTCCGTAAAATACTGTTAACCAGTTGTTTTTATTGAAAAAAAGATGGTTTTCAAAGATCTTGATTGCAAGGAAATGGGTGACTTCAGGTAAAAACCTTGCAGAATATGATAGGAAGATCACCCGATCAAAAACAAAGTGACATGTTCGCCCCATTGTTGGAGGATTTTATAGATATGGGCCATGAGTTGGTGCTTTTATCCAATAAAATAGACTGGACCCACTTTGAAAAAGAGTTCAAGCGACACTACTCCAATGTGGGTCAGCCCTCGATGCCCATCCGCCTTATGGTGGGCAGTTTGATGCTCAAGCGAATCTACGATCTTGGGGACGAGACCCTTTGCGATGCCTGGATCAGGGATCCCTACATGCAGTACTTTTGTGGCGAAGCGCACTTTAAGCACCGTTTTCCGTGCGACCCGAGCGATTTCGTACATTTCAGGGAACGCATAGGGGAAAAGGGGGTCGATAAGATCTTTGCCTATTCGGTAAGACTGCACGGCAGATCGGCCAAGGACAAGATGGTACTGTCCGATACCACGGTGCAGGAGAACCATACCACCTTCCCCACCGATGCCAAGTTGGCCAAGAAAATCATTGACAACTGTAATGCCATTGCCAAGAAAGAGGCCATCGGGCAAAGACAGACCTATGTCCGCTCATCGAAACAACTGTTGCGGGACACCTACAACGGCAAGCACCCCAAGCGCAGGAGAGAAGGCAAAAGGGCAGGGCGAAAGTTCAATACGATAGCGGGCAGGCTGTTACGGGAGCTTGAACGCAGACTTTCCGAAGAGGCCCTATCGGAACATCAAGAAAAACTTGCCCTTTACCAAAAAGTACTGAACCGGAAAAGAACCGATAAGGACAAGATCTATGGCCTTCACAAACCGTTTACCCGTTGTATCGCAAAAGGAAATGCGCACAAACGGTACGAGTTCGGCAACAAAGTAGGCCTTATCGCCACGGGCAAGGAACTCATCATTACCGCGATAAAGAGTTTTCAGGGCAATCCCCACGACAGCAAGACCATAGAACCGTTACTTGACCAAATGGAATCCAATTTAGGTCATACCCCAAAAGAACTTGTCTATGACCGTGGGGGAAAAGGGCAAAAACAGATAGGTGCTACGATTATATCGACACCGGACAACAGGCCTTTAAAGCGTGATATACCCTACCAAAAAAGAAAAAAACGAAAGAAGTTCAGGCGAAGAGCTGCCATTGAACCTGTAATAGGTCATTTGAAAACCGACTTCAGAATGGGGCAGAACTATCTCCATGGCAAACGATCACCACAGATCAATGCTTTTTTGGCCGCCGCTGGATGGAACTTGAAGAAAATGATGAAAAAACTAAAAGCGCAACTTGATAAATCACTTTGGGTTTTTATCAAAATGATATTTCAACTAATCGATAAACGTCAAACTCTTAGTTGATAAGGAACGACTAATGAAAAGGAGTACGGATATAGTCCTTTTTCCTTTTAAAATCTGACCTTCAACTCCGTAATCCGCATCACCCAAAATAGGGTTCCCGATAGCGGCCAAGTGTTTTCGAAGCTGATGCCTTCTTCCTGTCTTCGGAGCTAATTTGACCAAATTCAACCATCCGAATCTTTCGGAAGCTATTGTGTCAATTATCTCGAATTCTGATATGGCTTGTTTGCCATCTATAGGAACAGTGATTTTTTTTCTTTTTTCATTTTGCCAATTGTGATGGAATAATAGGTCTTTGCAATTTTTTTGCTCTCAAAAAGAGTGTTTAAGGCTGAAATAGAAGTAGTGGTTTTTTCGACAAGTAATAGACCTGTTGTGGGAAAGTCTAATCGATGCACTGGCTTTGGGTCAATGGCATCTGCCTGCGTACTTTTCTTAAGGTTTTGAGCCAGTGCATCGGCAATGGTCTTAAAGGCATTTCCGCTGACAAGAACTCCCGCTGGTTTATTGATTAGCGCATGATGATCGTCTTCAAAGGTGGCTTCCAACGGAAGCAAAAACTCTCTTTTATTTGGAATTTCAACAGGTTGATACAAGGTTATGATTTCCCCTCCACCAATCATGGTTGCGGTGGTTGCAATTTACGCATCCACATAAATAAAGCTTTTTTGATTGCTTTTTTTAGAGCCGATTTGGTGGAAATTAGTTTAAAAATGTCAACACCATACTCTTGTAAACGCGTAGGGCGCTCTTGCGCACTGGCAATATGTGTTTCCTTGATAATATTTTTCTATAGTACCCATGATTAACTAAGAGCCTGTTTTGAAATATCTCGATTATTTTCTTATACCCTCTTTTTGCGCATAACTTCGTTAAAATTTTAAACCGTAGCGATGCTATTTGCCTCGTTCTACATCAAAAATAGGCCATAACAATTCTAACGACATATTTCAAAACAGGCTCTAAACTTCAGTTTCACTTTCAAAGAAACTAAAAACACTTCCTCCGTATTTACGCTTATTGCTAAAATAGTCGAAGTTTGATAAATCGGTATGAGCGGAATGCTCAATAATCAACTGTCCGTCTTCGAGAAGTAATTTGTTTTCAAATACAAGATTTACAATCTTTTCAAAATCATCCTGTGACAAAGCGTAGGGTGGGTCTGCAAATATAATGTCGGCCTTTGTTCTAGTCTTTTCCAAATATTTAAAAACATCACTCTTAATGGTGTCGATATTACAGTTGAGTTCCCTAGTGGTTTTTTCAATAAACTTTATGCAATTGGCATTGCTGTCGATTGCCGTTATTTGTTGGGAACCTCGTGAAGCAAATTCGTAACTGATGTTTCCGGTACCGGAAAATAAATCCAGCACATCGCAATCGTCAAAATAATAATGATTGTTAAGTATATTGAAGAGACCTTCTTTGGCCATATCGGTGGTCGGCCGCACAGGAAGTTTTTTAGGTGCCCAAATTCGTTTTCCCTTGAAGGTTCCCGAAATAATTCGCATCAAAGAGAGCTTAAAACCGTAAAGTCAATGGTTTCGAGTTCGCTTTCCTCAAGGGAAAAGTCAATGGTCGGTATGTTGGGCGAAAAAAGTGAGACATCCTTGACATATTGATAACAGAGATTATAAAGATCGTCTCCTTCTTCAATCGCTCCGAACAATTTTAACGAAACGGTTTCGGTATCCAATTGAAGCTGTTCCATTGTAAAAAGAAGGTAGTACATAAAATCTTCCTTGGTCACAAAGTCATAGCTATTGTAGAGTACCAGTTTCTTTTTTGATATCACGGTAAGCTCCATTTGAGTTTCAGTGATATGTGCGTAACAAACCGGGTTTTTATTCCCGACTTGGCTGTTTAGCAAAGATTCGATCATTACAGTGCCACTATGCTTGTAGACGAACTCTCCAAAAAGCTCAAAGACATAGTTGTTGATGTTTACGAAGGGCACGTAAACATTCATCATGTCATAGTTCTCTATTTCATCGTGGGCAAGATGGTCGTTGGCCAAAATTTTAGCGTTGAACTTTAGAT